>JAVXGE010000012.1:0-16780 GCA_036657555.1 Bacilli bacterium | reverse complement strand
TTATATATTTTTTTACTAATAATTGCAATCTTTTTAAAAACGCAAGTGTTTAAAAGTGTAAATAAAAAAATTATTTTATTAAATAAATAATTCCAATAATAATTAAAATAATTCCACCAATTAAAGTTGCTGTTTTACCTATTAAATTACTTGCTTTTTTGCCTAAAATCAAACCTAAATAAGTAAAAATAAAACTTGTTGTCGCAAAACATAAAGCTGCTAATAAATAATTATTGGTGATAGCTTTTAAACCAATTCCTGTTGAAAAACTATCAACGCTAACAGCAAAGCCAAATAAAAGAAGTTGTTTAAAAGTCATAAACTTTTGCTTATCATTATTTTTAAAACTTTCAAATATCATTTGAATACCAATAAAAAACAGAATAATGAAAACTATTAAATATGGATTAATAGGTAGAAAATGAAAAAGACTTGTTCCTATTAACATGCCTAATAAAGGCATAAAAAAATGAAACAAGGCAACAATAATTGATAATTTATTAATATGACTGATTGGTAATTGTAAAGTTCCATAAGCTAATGATAAAGAAAAGGCATCCATGCTTAAACTAATAGCAATTATAATAATGAACATGATTAAATCGCCTCCTACAAAATTGTATTTATAAAGAGGCTTTTTAGACTATTTTTCAAAAGCAATCGGTTTTCTATTTTTACTCATTAAAAATGAATTAGTTTTAGAAAAAGGTTTACTTCCAAAAAAACCACGATACGCTGATAATGGGGACGGATGAGCTGCTTCAATAACATAATGTGAAGGGTTGGTAATTAAAAATCTTTTACTTTGTGCATAACTACCCCACAAAATAAAGACAATCGGGCAATCACTAGCATTTAATTTTGATATAATAGTATCGGTAAATATTTCCCAGCCATTATTTTTATGAGACAACGGTTTATCTTTTTCAACTGTCATAATACAATTAAGTAATAAAATGCCTTGTTTAGCCCAAGAAGTTAAATCGTTAGTTTTTTTAACAATTCCCAAATCGGTTTCTAATTCTTTTAAAATATTATTTAAAGAAGGTGGCCTTTTAGTGGTATTACTAACCGAAAAAGACAATCCTTGAGCCTGTCCCACTCCGTGATAAGGGTCTTGCCCTAATATTACTACCTTTACACTATTATAATCTGTTTCTTTTAAAGCCTTAAAAATATTTTCAAACTTTGGAAAACAAACATTATTTTTATATGCGTTGTCAACAAAAATAAGTAATTTTTTAAAATAATCTTTTTTATATTCTTCTTTCAAAACTAAATCCCAATTTTTATTAATCATTAATGCTCACCTATTTTATTTTAGCACATTTTCGATATCTTCTCAATTCAAAAATTACATCCTTTTTAAGTTTAATCAAAGCATATATATTTATAATAGCTAATAAAGCTGTAAAGATATTAACAAATTGCCACAAAATTGTTGGAGAAGCAAGACAACCAATTAGTAATATTATTATACTAATTATCTTTAAAAGGAAAAGGCCTTTTTTATTAATGCTAGGAAATAAATATTTTAAATTGGATTCACCGTCATAATAGCCTGCTAAAATTGTTGAAAAAGCAAAGAGGATGATTGAAATAATGACAACTATATTTCCCAAACTTCCTAAATGATATATAAATGCTTGTTGGGTCATTTCAATTCCGTTAATCATTCCATCAGTCATTGGTATATTAGAAGTTAAAATAATAATAGCTGTTGCTGTACAAACAAAAAAAGTTGTTATGTAAATTCCTAACATTTGGACAAACCCTTGTTGTGCTGGAAAATGGACATCAACGGTTGACGCTGCAATTGCACCCGTTCCTAAACCGGCTTCATTTGAAAATATACCTCGTTGAATGCCAATAATCATGTTACCAAAAATACCAAAACCAAGAGCTTTAAAATTGAAAGCTTCTTTAACAATTTGAATAAAAATATAAGGTAAAATATTAAAGTTTTTAATAACAACAAATATTGCAACTGATACATATAGCAAAGTCATAATGGGAACAATTTTAGCTGATGCTGATGATATTTTTTTAATACCGCCAGCAATAATTAAAAAGGAAATTAAAGATATAATAATACCGATTACTATTGGTGAAACTTTAAAATAAGGATTTATTGATTTTGTTATTGTATTAGCTTGAATACTTAAGCAACCACCAACATAACTTATAAGCATAACGATTGCGTATATTTTACCTAAAAGAGGTTTATTTAAACCCTTTTTTATATAATAGCTTGGACCACCTTTATATATGTTTTTTTCATCGTATTCCTTATATTTTACGCCTAATACTGTTTCTGCAAAGGTATTAGGAGCTGATAATATGCCACTTAACCATAGCCAAAAAATACTACCAATACCGCCCAAATGAATGGCTAATGCAATTCCAGCAATACTTCCAACGCCAATTCTTCCGCCAAGAACAATCATTAATGAGTTAAAAGGTGAAATACTACCTTTAGTTTGCTTTTTTTTAAATAGGTTCTTAAACATTTTAATAAATCGAAATTGAACAAATTTTAGTTTGAATGTATAATATATACCGCAATAGACAATTAAACAAGTGGCTATAGCCCATAAAATACTATCAATTATTTTAAGCAATTGTATCACCTAGTTAAGCTTATTATTGTTTTTTTATTATATGAAAAAAGCTAAAGATTATTAGCTATTTCGACAAATATTTCACCACTTAATTGTTCGGCTCTAACGCTTAAATTAAAATCGTATTTTTCTAAAATTTCTAGAACTTTATCTAAATTATAATTAAGTAAATTGTTACGTAAAGTCTTTCTTTTTTGTGTAAAACTATCACGTACAAGTTTAAAAAACATTTTTTTATCTTTTAATGGCAACAGCTCTTTTTTACTAAATTCAACAACAATACTATCAACATTAGGCTTAGGTAAAAAAACATTTCGACTAACATCTAATAATTTGGTAACATTAAAATAATAATTTAAATAAACAGATAAAGATCCATATTCTTTATTTCCTGGTTTGGCCTTAAAGCGATCACCAACTTCTTTTTGTACCATTATAACTATTTTATCAACAGCTATTTCATCTTCAATAAATTTATTTAAAATAGGTGTTGTAATATAATATGGTAAATTAGCAATAACATATATTTTTTTATATGTATATTTTTTTATATCTTTTTTAACATCAGCTGTCAGGAAATCTTGGAAAATAATATTAACATTAGAACATTCTTTTAAATTTTCTTTTAAAATTGTTTCTAATTTATTATCTATTTCATAGCACAAAACATTTTTAGCTCGGTTAGATAATTTATATGTTAATGATCCAGCTCCCGGTCCTATCTCAATAACTAAAGTTTCTTTGTCAATTTGAGCTTTGTTTATAATACTATCAATAATATTTTCATCAATAATAAAATTCTGTCCAAATTTCTTTTTTAGATTAAAATTATTTTTTTCTAATAACTGGGTTATTTTTTTAGGAGAATAATCCATTTTACCACCCCAAAACATTATATCTTATTTTATAAATAAAAGCTAGAAAAAAGATGGTTACCAGCCCCATCTTTGAATACTATATTTAACATTCCCACTCATATCGGTTGTTTTTAATGTCATTTCATCTTTTTCTGTTTCATAAGCAACATCAAAATGATAAATACCTTCTTCTAAATGTTTTCGCATACCATAACCAGTATCTAAAACAACACCTGTAAATTTACCTAATGTTTTGCTGTCTACTTCAACAATTGTTCCGCATGGAAATTCCTTTAAAGCAGCTGCTAAAACACGTACTTTACCAAATTTAGTATCTTCATAATAAATACCATCACTTTTTATGTTGAATTTTTGTTTATCAGGCGTCTTACACGCGACGTATCCTTCACCAGAACAAGTAACACAGTCAGGACCATAACCAGTCATAACGCCGGTATAAAGGCCATATTTCCCAGTTCCAAGTTCTAATTTTTCATCAACTTTATTTTCTAAAATGACCATTTGACCATCTTTATCTTTAAAGACAGCACCATTTTTACCGGTTGTTAAAATATTACTAATATTTTTTGGTAAAGAACTGTTATATTCTTTTATCGTGTCGTATTTTACAACTTCAGTTACAACACTAACATTTTTATTTGTACTTGTATTTACTGTTTCACTATTGGTTTCTTTTAAGTCAAAACCAAATAATGACATTAATGATACCATTAATAAACTTATCCATTTACCAACTAATTGTAGTAAATAAAAATTCATTATTCCACCTCAAATTTGTCTATTGACTTTATAATTTTATCATAAATCAATGTTTAAGTCAAATTGGGAAATAGCATTGATGGTCGTGATTTTTAAAACTTCTTCTAAATTAATATTTTTAATTTCAGCTATTTTTTGAGCTACGTAAATAATATTATAGGGTTGATTTTGTTTGCCACGTAAAGGTTCTGGGCTTAAGAAGGGACTATCTGTTTCTAGTAATAAATTATTTAAATCTATATTTTTAACAATATTTATTAATTTAGAATTATTTTTAAAAGTTAAGACACCGCCAATTCCTAATCGTGCCCCTATTTTAATTAAAGATTGAGCCATTTCTAAACTACCACTAAAGCAATGAACATCTATTTTAATATCTTTGGCATATTGTTTTAAAATAGTATACGTATCATTTATTGCTTCTCTACTATGAACAACAATAGCTTTATTATATTTTTTAGCTAATAAGATTTGTTTAATAAAAATTTCTTTTTGTTTCTCTTTATCATTACTATTCCAATAATAATCTAAACCTATTTCCCCAATTCCAACAATTTTAGGATTATTAATATTATCCTCTATAATTTTATAACTTTTTTCATTTATTTTATAGATTTCCGTTGGATGTAATCCAATTGTTCCATAAACATTTGGATATTTGTTGCATATATCTATTACTTCTAAATTACTTTCGTTATCAGTACCGCTTACTATCATTATATTACTTTCCATCTTTTTAATGATAATATCTATATTATCATAATATTCTTTAAATAAATGGCAATGTGTATCTATCATAATATCACTCCTATTTAATTATAACAAAAAATAGCTCATTTACATAGCTATAATTTGGCTTTAAAATAATATCTTATATAGATAATAAAGACTAATAATAAATAAACAAAATCAATTTCATTGAATTTAATTATTAATCCAAATATTGCCATTACGACCGGCATAAATAAAAGTGATAATACAACGGCTTCGCCTTTTTTACCATTCATGATGATTGTTGCTCCTTTTATATTTTACACAGCCATTATAATATAACATACTTTAAGGTTGTTTTTTAATTTTTTATAACAAAAATATCGACATTTTACGCAACTTTACATTTTATTGTTCTAAATGTGTTTTTAAAAACTTAGAAGTTATCTGGGAAATCTTTAAACATACATCATCAACTTTATCTTCTAAGCTTAAAATCAAAACTAAACCAGTCGCATCACCATTGACAATTATTGGACTAATGGCGTAAGTTCCAACTTCTTCTTTATCATCGGTTAGCTTAATTGATTTAGGATGTTTTTCAATCATTTCTTCTCGGCGTTTTAATTTACTTTCCAATTCTTCACTTATATTTTTATTAAGATAGGTCTTTTTTAAAGGCCCTGATACCGCCATTATAATGTCGTTATCTGTTATAAAAACATTATATTTAACAAAAGAATTTATAGCATCAGCAAAGTCTTGAGCTAAATCATTCATCTTTTGCATTAATGAATATTTTTTTAAAATAATACTTTCTTGTTCATCAACAAATATTTCTAAATTTTCTCCTTCTTTAATACGAAGCGTTTTTCTTATTTCTTTTGGAATAACGATTCTTCCTAATTCATCGATTCTTCTTATTATTCCTGTTGCTTTCATTTTTACCTCACTTTCTTTACGTATTTTGGTTTTTTTAAAATATTTTATACCAAAAAAGACCATCTAAATAGCCTTTTTTATAATAAGTAATAAATCAATTAAATAATAAATAAAATGTTTTTCTAAATTTTTAAAATTAAGAATAATAATTAAGCTTCCATATTGCATTTTAAAGCGAAAATTATTTGTAATAGCTAAGGTAGCCATAAAAAGTTGTTCCCCATTTATTTTTTTAGTCATTTCTTTATTTAATACAATTTCAACATAATTAGCTGTTTGATTAACTTTTTTAATGTCTAATTCATTAGCTAGATGTTCAAACCATTCTTCATGCATATATATTATTAATTTATCTGATAATTTCCCAAACCGATCAATTAATTCTTTTTCGACTTCTTTTAACTTTTTGTGACTATCTATTTCGTTTATTTTCTTATGAATTTCTATTTTCAAATCTTCTTCTAAAACATACTCATCACTAACAAAAGTATCAACATCAACTAAAGGCTGAGTTGTAGTTATTTCTTCTTTTATAACTTTACCTTTTAATTTATCTATTTCTTCTTTAAGCATTTTCATAAATAATTCAATCCCGATACTATCAATAAAACCAGCTTGTTCACTACCTAAAATATCGCCAGCTCCACGAATTGATAAATCACGCATAGCTATTGATAAGCCACTACCTAATTCGGTAAATTCTTTAATGGCTGTTAATCGTTTATTAGCTATTTCACTTAATATTTTTTGTTGGTCGTACATCAAATAGCAGTAAGCTAATTTATTAGTTCTACCAACACGACCTCTTAATTGATATAATTGTGATAATCCAAATCGATCAGCATCAATTATTATTAATGTATTAACATTAGGAATATCAATACCTGTTTCAATAATTGTTGTACAAACTAAAACATCATATTCTTTATTTGTAAATTTAAACATTACATCCTCTAGTTGTTTTTTATTCATGCGTCCGTGTGCAAAAATAATTTTTGCTTCGGGTACTAGTTCTTTTATTTCTCGAACTTTATTTTCAATATTATCAACATGATTATAAAGTAAGAACGTTTGGCCTTGTCGAGATAATTCTTTATAAATAGCATCTTTAATTACTTTTTTATTATAGGCTAAAACATATGTCTGAACCGGATAACGATTAGATGGTGGTGTTTCAATTAATGATAAACTCCTGATACCTGACATTGACATTTGTAAAGTTCTCGGAATAGGTGTTGCTGACAAAGTTAAAACATCAACATTACTTTTATATTGCTTTATTTTTTCCTTATGCGTAACCCCAAAACGTTGTTCTTCATCAATGATTAATAATCCCAATTCTTTAAAAACAATATCCTTGTTTAGAAGCTTATGTGTACCAATGACAAAATCGACTTTTCCTTGTTTTAAATTAGTAATTGTTTCATTAACCTCTTTATTAGTAACAAATCTATTTAATAATTTTATATTAACTGGAAAAGATTTAAATCTTTCAAGAGCATTTTGATAATGTTGATTAGATAAAATAGTTGTTGGGCATAATAAAGCAACTTGTTTGCCTGATAATATAGCTTTAAAAGCAGCTCGAAAAGCAACTTCTGTTTTACCATATCCAACATCAGCACATAATAATCTATCCATTGGATGTGGTGATTCCATATCTTTTTTAATTTCATCGGTTACTTTTATCTGATCATATGTTTCGGTAAAAGGAAATTCTTTTTCAAAAGCTAATTGATTTTCATCATCCTTTTCAAAAGCAAAGCCTTTGCTTATTTCTCTTAAAGCATACAAATTAAGTAATTTACCAGCTATATCAGCAGCTTTAGCACGAGCTTTTAATTTTATATTTTCCCATTCAGTTGTTCCTAATTTATTCATTTTAGGTTCATAATCATTGGAACTATATTTACTTATCATATCAATCTTTTCAACAGGGATATATAATTTATCCCCACCACGATATTCAATTTGTAAATAATCTTTGATTAAGTTATTTTTAGTAATTGTCTTAATGCCACAATAATGCCCAACACCATGAATATTATGGACAACATAATCACCTATATTTAATTTTGTAATATCTTTTATGCGTGTCCCATATTTAAAATTAGTTTTATAAACAGCTTGTTGTTCTTTTTTATTAAATATTTCTTTTTCACTTATAACGACAAAATCATTTATAATAAAACCCTCATTAATATTTTTAATAATAATATTAATTTTATTTTCATAAATGTTATTTGGATTAGTAAAAATAAAATTATTATTTTCTATACTTTCCATTATTTTATTAACTTGATAACGGGTTGATACACATATAACAACATATTTATAATCTTTTAAATAATGGTTTAAAGCTTTATTTATATCACTTAATTTATTAAATTGTTCGCTAATGGTGTGCGATTTATAAGCTATATCATTAATGTCGTCAAAATTACACAAATTAATATTAGGCTCTATATTTAATTCGTTAAAGTCCATCATAAATTTTGGAAATGTTACTAATTGACTAGTCAAACAATAATCTTTTATTTCTTCTAATAGATTATCATAACTTACTTTTAAATCACGATAATTGTTGTAAACTAATAAAGCTTCATTAAAATAGTCCCTAATATTACATGGTTTAGTATATTTAATTAGATCACGATGGACATAGTCAAAAGAAATATCCTTTTCAATTAAAAATTCATTATTAGGCATTATTTTTATATTTTCTATTTCTTTTTTAGTTAATTGTGTATCAATGTCGAAAATTCTTATTGAATCAATAGTATCTCCCCAAAATTCAATTCTAATTGGATTTTCACTATTAATAGGAAATATATCAACAACAAAACCACGAATAGCTATTTCGCCAGATTTATTAACAAGTGTTTCTCTTTTATAACCTATATTATATAATTTAGTTGCTAAAATATTTATATCAATATCAAGATTTTTATTTAAACTTATATAACTATTTATAAATATATTTTTACTTGGTAAAAATCTTAAATACCCCATTAAATTGGTAACAACAATTTTTTGACTATTATCTTTTAAAGCATTTAAAGTTTCTAAACGCATAATTTTAAAATCAGGTGATACAGCTAGTACTTCACTTGTCATGAAGTCATCCATAGGAAATAATAAAACATCATCTGTATAATTTTTTAAAGCTTGATAAAATTTATTTGCTTCATATAAACTATTACAAACAACTAATTGAGCTTTTTTATTTAAGTTATAATTATTGGCAATATATAAACATTTTAATTCATCAGTTAAGCCGCTAACATTTTTATAATTGTCTTTACTAAAAATATTATCTAAAAATGGCATTTTATCATCTCCTTTACACGACAAAAAAGATACACTTTGTATCTAATTATATTTATTCATTAGGTTTTCAAAGGTCATAGTCATATAATCATTAATAATATCAGGAACTATTTTTATAATATCTTCAATTATTTTTTTATCAATTGGATTAAATTTCCCAAGGACATAATTAACAACATCAATATTTTTATCTTTGCCAATACCAATTTTTAACCGATGATATTCATTAGTATTTAATGCTTTTTCAATATCTTTTAAACCATTATGCCCGGCACTACCACCTTTAAGTCGTAGTTTATAACTACCAACTGGTAAATCCATATCATCACAAATAATCAAAATATCTCTAATATCAATTTTAAAATAATCAACAAATTTCTTAATTACTTCTCCTGATAAGTTAATATAACTTTGAGGTTTTAAAATAATAACTTTTTCGTTATTAATTAAAGCTTCTGTATATAAACCATTAAATTTATTTTTATCAAATTCTAACTGATTAACTAAAGAAAAATGATTAATACACATAAAACCAATATTGTGCCTTGTTTTATCATACTGTTTACCAGGATTTCCCAACCCTACAATTAATTTCAAAATCACACTTCCTTGTCTATATGATATTGCATATATACTTCATTTTTATTTAATTGCCGATCTTTAGCTACTTGTTTAATAGCATCTTTAGGAATCATACCTTCTTTTATATATAAATTTACATGTTCAATGACACTTAAATTATCATAGTTTGTAATGTTTTGAGCTTTATCGACAATAATAACAATTTCACCTTTTATATTATCAATTTGTTTTAAGACTTCGGAAAATGTTCCACGAAAAACTTCTTCATATCGTTTAGTAATTTCTCGAGAAATACTACAAGAACGATTTCCAAATACTTCAAGCATATTAGTTATTGTTTCAGTGATTCGATGAGGTGCTTCATAAAAGATTAATGTGGTTGGCAATCTTTTCAAATTTTCTAATTCTTTTTTTCGTTTAGTTTCTTTACTATTTAAAAAACCATAAAAAGTAAATGGTTGAGGACTTATACCTGATACAATAAGAGCAGATATAAGGGCTGTTGCCCCTGGAATTGCAACGACATTATAGCCATTTTCAATAGCTATTTGTGACAATTCATAACCAGGATCACTAATAATAGGGGTTCCACGATCGGTAACCAAGCCAACATCTTTACCTTCTTTTAAATAAGAAAGTAGCTTTTCTTTATTTTCTTTTTCGTTATATTGATGGTTTGCTATTAGTTTCTTTTTGAGATTATGTTTTTTTAATAAAAGACTTGTTACTCTCGTATCTTCTGAAAAAATAACTTCCACTTGGTTTAAAATATCTATGGCTCTAAATGTAATATCATCCATATTCCCAATTGGAGTTGCAATTAGATACAAAGTTGGGCTTTTATCAAAACTTTTTTGAGACATACTCTCACCTCGTTTCAAAATATTTAGTAATTTGTTCCGTATATTCTCCATTTTCATAATGAATATATATTGGAGGATATATTTTTAAACCACTTTTACCATTTTTTTTACCTTCAATTAATAAAATATTTGCATCCATATTAGTTTTTGGATATACAAATTGTAATTTTTTAGGTTCAATATTGTACTCCTTCATCGTACTTAATATTTCTAATAATCGTTCAGGACGATGAACAATAACAATATTCCCATTATTTTTTAAAAGTTTTTTCGCTATTTTAAATAGCTGATTTAAATTTAATTTAACTTCGTGCCGTGCAATAGTTTTATAAGTATTATTGTTCAAATTTGACTGTTCTTCAACTTTAAAAAAAGGCGGATTGCAGGTGATAATATCATAATATTCATTTTCAAAAGTATCATATATTTCATTTATATCAGCATTTATTATTTCAATTTGTTTATCCAAATTATTTAAAGTGACTGACTTTTTAGCCAACTCATAAACTTCTTTTTGAATTTCAACACCAGTTATTTTAGCTTTTGTTTTTGTTGATAAAATTAAAGGAATTGGGGCATTACCACAACCAATATCCAAAATATTTTTAATGTTTTTATTTATCGTTGCAAAGTTTGGCAATAAAACCGAATCTAATGAAAAATTAAACATATCAGTATCTTGAACAATTAAATAATCTTTATACCCTAATAAATAATTAGTCACTTCCATTTTCTTTACTCATTTCAACAACTCCAACATCTGGGACATAAACATTATATTTTTCTTTTAAAGGGTCAAGACTTATAACTTTGCCCCGTCCTTTTTCAGTTTCAACCATTTTGCCGATTGTCGGTAAATTTTTACGACATTCTTTATAATTGTCATCTTCATAACGAAGGCAACATAATAAACGACCACAAACACCATTTATTTTAGATGGATTAAGTGATAAATTTTGGTTTTTAGCCATATTTATTGATACGGCTGTAAAATTCGTATCAAACCGTGAACAACATAATTGCCGGCCACAAGGACCACAACCACCAACTTCTTTAGCTTTATCTCTAACACCCACTTGTCTTAATTCAATTCTTGTTTTGTAGCAATTAGCTAATTCTTTAACTAATTCCCTAAAATCAACCCGACTATCAGCAATAAATCTAAATAATAATTGACCACGATCAAAAGTAAAATTAGCATCGATTACCTGCATTTTAAGATTGTATTTTTCAATTAATTCTTTACACTTTTTTAAAGCACTGTTATTGTCTAAAAGATTTTTTTTGTGGTTTAAATAATCTTGTCGAGACGATATTCTTATAACATTTTCTAGGGGTAATACTATTTTAGAAACATCAATATTAAAAGGTGGTAATTCAACTTTTCCAAATTGCAATCCTCGTTGTGTTTCAACAATAACTGTTACATTGCGTCTTAAATCTAAATTTTGAGGATCAAAATAATAAAGTTGATTATTGTTATTTAATGATACTCCAACTACTCTTGTCATTTTGTTACTCCTTCCATTTCTAATATTAGTTTATCAATTAATAAATTAATATTAGCATTATATTCTATATTTTGTCTAGCAATATTAATAATATCTATTTTTTTTACTAAACCGTTGACCGTGTTGCTATTAGCTATTATTTTTAAATTGTTTACATAATCATTAAAAATATCAACGGGTTGTCCAATTTTTATATTTAAAATGTCTTTATATAGATATAATAACATTATTATACCTTGTTGCGTTAATATTTTATCATTAAATGTTGAAAACCAGTAGTTATTTGTATATATTATTAACTTTGAACCATATTTTTCAAAGTAATCAGCAAAATTTATTATTTTTTCTAATTTGATAAGGCTTTTTTCGTCAGTTAGGAATGTTTTTAAATCATTTTTATCATTTATTATAAGTTGTCCAATTTTATTAAGTGTTTTTGATTCATTAACTAACATATCCGGCGTTTTAAAATTAACAATTTGACACCTAGAAATAATTGTATCAAGTAATTGATATCTATTTTCAGTTATTAATATAGCAATTATTCCATCTTGTGGTTCTTCTAAAAATTTTAAAATAGAATTGGCTGTTGATGTATTTAATTTGTCAGCTTGATTTATTAAATAAATTTTTTTATTTCCCAATAAAGCTTTTTTACTAAATTCTTCTTGTAATTCATTTAATTGTTCTTTTTTTATCCACGAACCATCTGGATTTACAATTTTCAATTCTGCAAAGTTATTGTCATCAATAGTTTGGCATTGATAACATTTTTGACAATTTATATTTTCTTTATTTTGGCTTGGGCAAAGTAACATTTTAGCAAATTCTTTAGCCAATTCAAAACCTTTTTCATAACCATTTGTTTCGAATAAATAAGCATGTGAATAATTATTTGATATAACTACTTTTTTTAATATTTTACAAACAATTGGTTGACTTGTTTTATATTTATCAAACATTTTCATCACTCCTTATTAAAAAATTAAAACTAAAATTATTATAAAGGAAAAAATAGCCGGAATTCCTAAAATTGTTAATGCTCCAACTGTAAAGATATTAATGGGAATTATCAAATTTAATGGCGAAGCTATTAAATTATATCCATATAAAATAAAGGCACTTATAACCACTCTTTTTAATAAAATAAATATTTTTTTTAGCATAATAGTCACCTCAATAAAAAGTATGATATTATAAAGCTATTATTCTTCTATTTTTGAAGTTATATTTTTTCTTTCATCTAAGGCCAATTCTAAAGTCAATGCATCTACATAATCCATATCAGCTCCCAGAGGAACACCATGGGCTATTTTTGAAATCATAACTTTTTCATTTTCCAATATTTTAGAGACATATAAAGCTGTTGTTTCCCCTTCGATACTCGGTTTTACAGCAATAATTACTTCTTTAATATTGTCAATCTTTATTCTGTCTAATAACGCTTGTAGGTTTATGTCTTCTGGATTAACATTATCTAATGGGGATATTAGACCATCTAAAACATGATACAAACCATGATAAGATCCTATTTTTTCAAATTGAAAAACGTTTTTAGGATCTTCAACAACACATATTGTTTTATTATCTCTTGTTTTATCAGAGCATATTGAACAAATATCTTTATCAGATAAATTGTTACACTTCTTACAACGTTTAATATCCGTTTTAATTGCTTTTAATGAATGGGCAAAAAGATCAATTACTTCTTGATCTAATTCTAAACAATATAAGGCCATTCTTTCGGCCGTTTTTTCTCCTATGCCAGGAAGCTTTTTATAACATTCGATTAAATTGCTTATCACTTCAGGATATAGCATTAAAATAACCCCGGCATTCCCTGTGAAAATTTACCCATTTTTGCTTCTGTTTCTTTATCTATTTTTTCCATTAAATCATTACAAGTAACTAAAATTAAGTCTTCAATTGTTTCAATGTCATCTTTTGCTATTTCATCAATATCTAATTTAACCGACATAATTTTTTTATCTCCTTTAGCAGTCATTGTTAAAAAAGACTTCTTGCTTTCAAATATAGTATTATCTATTTCTTCCTTAGCCCCCATCATATCTTTTTGTAATTTTTGTGCTTGTTTCATCATTGCTTGAATATTCATATTATCATCCTTTCAATTTTAATTATATTCAACTAATTCACCAAATAATGTTTTAATGCCGTCATCATTCGATGTTATTAATTTTTTAATAATTTCTTCTATTTTTAAAGTTTCTTCTTTGTATACATAATAATTTTTATTAGAATTAAATTTTTCCTTTATTTTATTCCATTTTTCTAAATCAACCGCTACAACTTTATACTTCTTATTAAATACTTTTTTTAATAATTTTTCAATATTTGTTATATTTTCATTGAACAAATATGATAAGTTTTGTGTTTTATAGATAAAAACTAAATACTCATCGCTTGTGGCTTTTAATTCACCATCTAAAAGCATTGAAGCATAAGTACTGTGTTTTTCATCCATTAAATATTCTTTTATTTTTTCTAAATTCTTCTTCATCTCGTTTGTCGCCTTTTTAGAAAAATTAGCTAAAGTGTTCCCAACTCGAATGTCAATAAAATTATTTAATTCTTCAAGAACATCTTTATTTTTTTCTATTTCCCGGGAAATGTTTTTTCCTTTATTTTCAAGGCCTAAATCGACATTCTGTTTACTTTCGATTTCTATTTTATTTTCCAAAGTGTTACTTTGATTGTCGTTTAGTTTAGTTTTAGTTTGGCTTTCTTCTAATATTAATTTCCCAGTCACTATTTCTTTAGAAAAATTCATCATTTTAATAAAGGCTAATTCAAGTAACATTTTAGGATCAGAAAACTTTTTCATATCTAATAATGTTTGATTTAAAATTTGAATATATTCCATCATTGTTTTGTAATCAATAAAACTAATAATATTGTCATAAATTGGTTTATTATTAATTTCATAAGTTGGTGCCACTTTGCAAAGAATAGCATTTCTTAAAAAATATATTGTTTCTTCAGCTATTTTTATAATATTTTTACCATTATTACTATAATTATCTAATATTTTTATAACATCTGCCAATTTATTTTCAACCGTATTTAAAATCAAATTCTTTAATTCTTCTTGTGAAATAGTTCCGTTAACATCATGAATGTCTGTAATTGTGATTGTAGAATCAGCATAGGAAATAACTTGGTCTAAAATACTAATTGCATCTCGTAAGCTTCCATCCCCAAGATGAGCTATTTCTGTTACAGCAGTATCATCGATATTAATTTTTTCTTCTTTTATAATATATCTTAATCTTTGTTCTATTTTAATATCACTAATCTTTTTAAAATCAAATCTTTGACACCTTGATAAAATTGTAAGTGGTACTTTATGTGGATCAGTTGTCGCTAATATAAATATAACATGGGCTGGTGGTTCTTCTAAAGTCTTTAATAAAGCATTAAAAGCTCCGATTGTTAACATATGAACCTCATCAATTATATAAATTTTATATTTCCCAAGCGAAGGAACTAAATTAACTTTGTTGTTTATTTCGCGAATTTCATCAACACCATTATTTGATGCAGCATCAATTTCAATAATATCCATATTTTGATTGTTTGTTTGTGTACAACACACACACTTATTGCACATTTTAGTTCCGTTCAAATGCTGGCAATTAACCATCTTTGCTAATATTTTAGCAACCGTTGTTTTTCCTGATCCCCGTGGGCCGGTCAATAGATATGCATGATTTATTTTATTTGTTTTTATAGCATTTTCCATTGTTTTAATAATAATATCTTGACCCACAACATCATCAAATGTTTTTGGTCTATATTTTCTATACAACGCTTGATACATATCATCACCTCTTTGACTTTTTAATTATACCATTTTAAGCTATAATATAAAAGGAAATAATATTTATTTCCTTTTTTCTTTAAAAAACTTTTGAATAAGCATTTTACTTTTATTTTCGCATATACCACCTATTATTTCAATTGTTTCTTTATTATTTATATTAGTATTATTTACTCTTGTAGAATATCCAAAATTATCATTTTTAGACCCATAGACAACAGTTTTAATTCTTGCTTGAATAATTGCTCCATAGCACATTAAACAAGGCTCAACTGTCGTATAAATAGTGCAATCAAGCAAACGCCAGTTTTTTAATTTTCGACAAGCTTTGTTAATAGCTAATATTTCAGCATGCTGAGTTGCAATGCCATTTTTTTCTTTTTTATTATATGCTTTAGCTATTATCTTACCTTTTTTAACTATAATTGCTCCGATCGGCACATCATCATTTTTAAAAGCTTTTAGGGCTTGTTCGAGTGCTATATTCATATATTCTTCCATGCTATCACCTTTATATTAAAAAAGCACACACATTTAGTGAATCTTAAGGCTGCTGTCTTCCAACTCTGACCTGTTTCAAATATAAATGTTGTGCATTAATAATATATAATATTTTTTATATAAATGCAACACTTTTATAGTTTCACGTGAAACATAGTTCTTTGTTATTTGGTTATTCAATGTTTCACGTGAAACATAGACCTCTTGTTTTGCCTTATTTTTCAACGTTTTATTGAATTGA
>JAVXGE010000011.1:17495-18131 GCA_036657555.1 Bacilli bacterium | reverse complement strand
AAACATCATTGACAATTGTATTATCTTCTATTTTAACTTCAATTTCATTAGCTTTATTAGTTACACTAACAACGCCTTTAATAGCTTCTAATTTAGCAATATCAACATCACCATTAATAAGAATATTCTTCTTACGATAATCTTCCTTTATTTTAGTTAGTTCCCCGTCTAGGACAACTTTACCATGCACCATAACAACTAATTTTTTACAAAATAATTCAACATGTTCCATCCGATGAGAAGAAAATATAATCATGCTACCTTTTTTAGCCATATCAACAATTTCTTTTTTAAATAATTCAACATTAAATGGATCTAAACCTGTAAAAGGTTCATCTAAAATTAATAATTTAGGTTCATTAATAATAGCTGTAATGAATTGTATTTTTTGTTTATTACCTTTGGATAATTCTTTAATTTTTTTATCTAAATATTCAATTGCTCCAAACCGTTTTAATAAAACATTTAATCTACTTAAAATAACTTCTTCTTTCATTCCTTTTAAAGCTCCATAATATAAGCACTGTTCTTTAACAGTCATTTTTGTTAATAAACTTCTTTCTTCAGTTAAAAAACCAATTGTATCTGTAACTGAATAATCAATTGGTTTATCATCTAAAGTAATATCCCCACTAC
>JAVXGE010000011.1:0-17485 GCA_036657555.1 Bacilli bacterium | reverse complement strand
AAAGTTGTTGTTTTACCAGCTCCATTTACTCCTAATAAACCAAATACTTCACCAGGTTTTACTTTAAAGGATAACTTATCAACCGCTAGAAAATCCCCATAATATTTTGTAACATTATTAACTTTTAACATCTTTCTTATCTCCTTTATTTTATAATAAACCTAACAATATCGTTATATGTTATAACAACCATTAATAACATTAATAAAATAAAACCAATTGAATGAATCGTATTTTCTACTTTAGAACTAATTGGTTTTCTTCTTATTTTTTCAATTATTAAAAATAAAATCCGACCACCGTCAAAAGCTGGAATTGGTAATAAATTAATAAAACCAACATTAATACTTAAATAACCAATTAAATAAACAATATTTATAAAGCCAGCTTTCGCACTTTGACCAACAATATTAAAAATACCAATTGGTCCGGATAAATTAGTTAAACTAAGTCTTCCTGTAAATAAATAAGCAATAATAATAACCATTTGATTTATTAAACTACCAAACTTAGTAAAAGCATATTCAAAAGCTGGAAGCAAACCTTTTTCAATACTGTTATCTAAACTAAAACCATATAAATAATTATCTTTACTAATAACATTAGGTTTTATTTTAATTGTTTCTTCTTGACCATTATTAACTACTAATAAGGTTATTTCTTTACCATAATTTACTTGATATTCAATTAATAAACGATCAATAGTTTTAACCTTTACCCCATTAAGTTCTTTAACAAAACTATTAGGTTTTAAACCAGCTATAAAAGCAGGACTATTAGCCTCTAAAGTACTAATAATTGGTTTATTGTTAGGCTTACCATTAACTAAACCAACAATAAATAAAATAATAATAGCAAAAATAAAATTAAACATAACCCCAGCAATAACTGTTAAAAACTTTTGAAGCCATGTTTTAGACTGCATTCTTCTTTCAACTGGTACTTTTTCATCAACTTCAACAGCTTCCCCAGCCATAGAACAAAAACCACCAATTGGAAACAATCTAATCCCATATTCCGTTTCATCATTTTTCCTTTTGAATTTAAAAATTCTTGGTCCCATTCCAATACAAAATTCATAAACATAAATACCCGCTTTTTTAGCAAATATAAAATGCCCTAATTCATGAACAAAAATAGTAATACTTAAAACAAGAATAAAATAAATAAATGTCATAATAACCTCCTATATTAAATTAATTAAAAATGTAAAAGCTAACATTACAAAAATAATACTATCTAATCGATCTAATATCCCACCATGACCTGGCATAATATTAGAAAAATCTTTAATTTTATAATGTCTTTTAATTTGTGAAAAGAATAAATCACCAATCTGACCAATAATTGTTAAAAAGAAAGTAATTACAATTAATAAAAATATATTTATTTGAAAATCAATAACTGTTAAATAAAAAAGACTAGCTATAATAACACCGAAGAATGAACCACCAATACAACCTTCCCAAGTTTTATTAGGAGAAATTTCATTAATTTTATGTTTACCAAACATCTTACCAGTTATTTGAGCAAAAGTATCAGTTGTAATAGTAATAATAAATAAGTAAATAAAATAATTTAAATTAATATTTCTAATAATTATAAAACTAGAAAAAGCTGTAGCTAAAAACAAAGTATAACTAATTAAAATAAGGCATTTACTAATATTAAAATTTTTATTTTTATAATTAATCAAACTAACAATAAAAAATAATAAGAAAATAATACCAAGTATTTTAATATCCAAAATATTATTAAAATTAGTTTTATAAATATTAAGACTTATAATAGATACAAAAGCTAAATAAGAAATAATTTTAACTAAAATATTATTTTTAATAATTAAATTTAATATTTCTTTATATCCTAATACAGCTACTACTAAAGCTAATATATAAAAAGGTATTTTGCCAACATATATTAAAGGTACACATATAATTAAAGCTATTAAAGCACTAATCACCCTTTGTTTCATAAGTAATACCTCCAAATCGTCTATTACGATTATGATATTCTACTAAGGCTTTATCAAATTCCAAACTATCAAAATCAGGAAACAAAACATCAGTAAAATATAATTCGGCATAAGCTAATTGCCATAACATAAAATTGCTAATTCTTATTTCTTGACCAGTTCTAATCAATAAATCTAAAGGTGGTAAATCATTATATAAATATTTATTAAATAATTCTTCATCTAAGAAATTAATATCTAAATTATTATTTAAAACATCTTTATTTATTTTTTTACAAGCATCAATTATTTCAAAATGACCACCATAATTCAAACAAAAATTAATAATACCACTATTATTATCTTTAGTTTTAAAACTTATTTCATCCATAATTTTTAATATTTCTTCTTTAAGTGGTTCTCTACGACCAGAAAAAACAATTTTAATATTCTTTTTATTAAATATTTCAAAATCTTTTTTAAATTTCAGAACAAATAAATTCATTAAATAATTTACTTCTTCATCACTTCTTTTGAAGTTTTCTGTTGAAAAAACATATAAACTAAGAACTTTTATACCTTTATCAAATATATATTGACATAAAGTATCTAAATTTTTAGCTCCTAGTTTATGGCCTTCACTACGGCTTAAACCTTTATTAGTAGCAAAGCGACCATTGCCATCAACTATAATACCAACATGATTAGGTATATTCATATATATCACCCATTAACATTATATATTATAATGACAATTTATACAAGAAAAAAGAAGCTTTTACTTCTTTAAAATGAATCAATATTAATACGAACTTTTTTAAGTCCATTAATATAAGATGAAGCCTGAACAATTGTTCTAATTGCATTAGCTATTGTACCCTGACGGCCAATAACACTACCAATAACATCATTATCAACTAAAACTTGAATTGTTATATATTCAGAATCATCATCAACAAATTCCTTTACTGATACCATATCAGGATCACTTACAATGCTTTTAACTAAAAAGCTTGTTAATTCAACTAAATCCATTATTTACCTTCTTTAGTCATCTTAGATTCATGAAATTTTTTCATAATACCTTGTTTACTAAATAAATCTTTAACAGTATCAGTTGGTTGAGCTCCTGTTTTTAACCATTTAAGAGCTAATTCAATATCGATTTTTACTTCTGCTGGATCAACAATTGGATTGTAAGTACCAATATTTTCGATGAATTTGCCATCTCGTGGACTTCTTGAATCAGCGGCTACAATTCGATAAAAAGGTTTTTGGCGTGAGCCCATTCTTCTTAATCTTAGTTTAACTGCCATAATATCACTCCTTCTTAACTTTAATTTTAGCATACAAATAATAAAGTGTCAACCATTTTTAGTTAACACTTTAATAATATGCATATTATAAAATAAAAGAACTTATAAAAACGTCTTTTTAAAGACGTTAAATATAATTTTCATCAACTTTATCAATATCTTTTAAATCTTCTTCCGTTACATCATCAACAATATCATCCCATGGTTCTTCTTCTGATTCTATAGCTATTTTCATTTTTGTTTCTCCAACAATTTCAACACCTAATTCTTTCTCAATATCAAAAGAAATTTCCCCTTGCTCATTAATATTTACACTATTACAAGTTGGTTGCGTTAAAGTTCGAACAATAATATCTGTTTGACCAGTTAAATCAGCTTCTTCTTTAATCTTAACATTGAATAAATCATTATATTCAATTTTTTTATTAACAACCGTGGTTTTACTATCAGAATCATATGAATACCAAATATTTACATCATAAGATCCATCAACACCTATTTTATTACCACTTTTATAACCTTTAAATTTGTGATTAATTACCCAGCAACCCAATACTGTTGTTGGATTATTAGTTGTTGTTATATGGTAATTATTTTTAAAATTCTTTTTACCTTTCCCAATAATAGCTTTAGTAACTATTTCTTTATATAATGCCACTTTATCACCCCTCACTTTAATTTATGCGTTTAATAGGTTTTTGTGTATAAGAAATAGTTTTAAATTATAAAAAAAGAATTATTTTAATTCTAATTTTGTAACTTTATTGTTAGCTATTGTTACTTGATAATCATTAAATTCAATAATACCAGTAACAACTTCTCCTTCTTTAAGTTCTAATTTAACCTTACTAGGCTTAATTCCATCATACTTTAAATCAGCATTAGTATAAATACCCGTAGCTTCTTTAGTTGGCATAACATTAAAGCGAACTATATCAACATACATTATTGCATATACTTTATATTCTAATATTTTAGCATCTAAACTATTATTAATAACTTCCGTCGGTATAATTATTTTTTCTATTTTATTTTGTAAAGAAAAACTATAATCAATTTTTAAATTCATCACCTTATCAAGAGATGGAACATTAAGTTCTATCTTATCAATATAATCATTATTAGTATAAATATATAATTTAACATCCTTTAAAGCTACTTTATTTAAATCTATTTCCATTATATTAGCTAATAAATTAGTAAGTATTTCTTTTGTAACATTAGCTTCATATTTATCTTTCGTTATTTGTTTAGCTGAACTTAAATCATTAAATTTAAACATACCATTAGTTGAAGTTTGACTTTTATACCAAACATTATCTTCTTGTGAATAATTAGTTGTTTGATTATTTATTTCTTGAAAATAACCAATACTGGTTGTTGGAATTTTATCTATTATAGCTTTTGAATTATAAAAACCCAGCTTATTTTTAACATCAACATTAGTATCAATAACATTAGTAACCACTTGTTTAACATCATTTTCATTTATTTCCATATTAACATTTGTTACTAATTTATAACTATTTAAACTATTCATATTACTAACAATTAAAGAAAAAGCGGTTTCTTTTACTTCTTTAGATCCACAACCAACTAAACATAAAACTAAACCAATCATTAATATTTTTTTCATTTTTCTATTTCTCCATCCATACTCCATGTTTTAACATTTGTTATTTTGACATTAACAATTTTTCCTAAATAACATTTAGGACATTTAACATTAACTAATTTCATTGTATCGGTATATCCTTTTAAACAATTATCATCTTTTAAACTAAAACCATCTAATAAAACAGGAACAACTTTATTTAAGTATTTATCATTAGCTTCTTTAGAATATTTATTAATTAAAGCATTTAGTTCATATAATCGTCGATTCTTTTCTTCTAAGCTAATATTATCACTCATTTTACTGGCTGGGGTTCCAATTCGTGGTGAGAAAATAAAAGTAAAAGCGGCGTCGTATTTACATATATTAACAACTTCCAAAGTCTGATTAAAATCTTCTAAAGTTTCATTAGGAAATCCTACAATAATATCAGTTGTTATTGAACAATTAGGCATAGCTTTTTTAAGTTTATTAAATAAAACTAAATAATCTTCTTTAGTATATCTTCTACCCATTAGTTTTAATATCTTATTAGAACCAGCTTGAAGGGGTAAATGAATATAAGGCATAATATTATCATACTTAGCTATTACATCAATCATATCATCGTTAAAGTCCCAAGGATGACTTGTTACGAAACGAAGTCTTTTAATTCCGGTTAGGGCTACTTCTTCTAATAAATTAGTCATCGTATAATTAATATTTAAATCCTTACCATAAGCATTAACATTTTGACCTAATAAGGTTACTTCACAATAGCCTTCTTTAATTAAAGCTTTTACTTCATCAATTATATAATTAGGTTGTCGACTTCTTTGTTTTCCTCTTGTATAAGGAACAATACAATATGTACAAAATTTATCACAGCCATACATAATATTAACCCAAGCTTTATATTTATTTGCTCTTTTAACGGGTATATTTTCGATTACTTCACCTTGTTTACTATAAACTTCCACTTGTTGTTTTGCTTGAGCTTTGATTATTAAATTAGGTAAATTATTGATATTATGAGTTCCAAAAACAAAATCGATCCATTTATATTTTTCTTTAATTTGATTAACAATAACTTCTTCTTGAGCCATACAGCCACCAAAGCCAACCATAATTTTTTTATTTTCTTTAGCATGTTTAATTCTTCCTAATAAACCAATTACTTTATTATGAGCATTTTCTCTAATTGCGCATGTATTAAAAATGACTAAATCAGCATCTTCTATTTTAGAAGTTTCAACAAAATTCATATTTTCTAATATAGCTTTAATATTTTCCGAATCATGTTCATTCATTTGACAGCCATAAGTTTTAACAAAATACTTTTTATTTAAACCAAAGTTTTTTTGTTCTAAAGTATATATGGTATCATCTATTATCGTTAAAATAGGATCTTTAGTTCTTTTACGAGCTTCTTCTAAAGAAGGTTCTATCATATTATCACTCTTTCTTCTATACATAATATCATATATTATTTTAAACAAAAATGCAAGAAATTTAAACTTCTTGCATCATAATTAAGATAACTGGTTTACATTCTGTTTCTTGATAAAAATATTTACCTATTTTATCACGAATATCATTTTTTACTTTACTATAATCAATATAAGAATATTTAGTATTATTTTTAACTATATCTAAAGCCATACGACTTGCTTCTTCAATTAAATCGATACTATCTTTAACATAAACAAAACCTTTAGTAACAATAGTAGGTCCTGTTAAAACTTTTTTGGTTTGTTTATCAATAATAGCCACTACTAAAACAATACCATTTTCACCTAACATTTCACGATCTTTAATAACTAATTCACCGACATCGCCAACCGTTTTACCATCAATTAATATGTCATCAACTTTAACTATTTCTTTATTATCAGTTAATTTACCATCAATGAAAGTAGCTACTTGACCATTAAGGTTTAAAATAATATTTTCTTCTTTAAGACCAATTTGTTTAGCAACATCACTATTAGCTACTTGATGACGATATTCTCCAATTACAGGAAAATAATATTTTGGTTGCATTAAATCAATCATTAACATTAAATCCTCACTACTAGCATGTAATGAAGGATATTTTTTATTTGACATAGTTATTAAATTACACCCTTTTTTAGCTATATCATCAAATAATTTAGTCGCACTTTTCTCCATTCCGTCATAAACAGGTGATGCAAATAAAACGGTATCTTCACTAGTTAAATTAATAAATTTATCATAGCCTTTAACAATTCTTTTCATATTGGAAAAAGGTTTTTCTCGTTCATCAGAAATAATCACAATTATATTTTCATCTTTTATGTGATGAATATTTCCAATTCTACTTTTATCAAAATCAATATAGCCGTTATCAATAGCTGAAAGTAAGATTCCTTCTAATATTTTACCCATAATAACCACTTTACGATTAGTCGACATAATTGCATTAAATAATTCTTGAATTCTAAAAATTTGTCCTTGATAAATATTAATTAAAACACGACTTTCATTTTTATTTAAAGCTTCTTTTAAATAATCTAACGTTCGATGATTAGGTGATGTGTAACCTTTATTAGCTGCATATAATGATTCAGATAATAAACATAAAACACCTTGTTTACCAACATAAGCTAATTTACCAACATCGGTTTTATAACTGCCTTGCATAGCTGGGTCAAAAACAAAGTTAGAAGTATAAAAAATAGCCCCATCCTTAGTATATAAAACATATCCAACATTATCTGGTACGTTATGTGATAAACTAATTGGAAAAATAGCATTTTTACCAATATTAATTTTTTGATGAGGTTTTAATTCAACTAAATTGGTAAGGGGTAATTTTTCACTTGTTAATTCATCTTTTAATATATCTAAAGTGAATTTTGTTCCATATATTTTAACATTTGGTAATTCTGGTAACATATCTGGTAAAGCACCGATTTGTTCATCATGACCATGTGATAAAAAGATTCCTTGAATACGATCCTGATTATTAATTAAATAATCATAATTAGGAATAATATAATCAACACCCAACATTTTATCATCAGCGTATTTTAAACCTGCTTCAAAAACATATATTTCTTCATCAACTTCAATAACATACATATTTTTTCCAACTTCGTTTAAACCGCCCATAGCAAATATTTTAATTTTACTCATAAATTCCCTCCTTTCTTTATAAATTAAAAAGACTATTTAATTATATCAAATTATAATCAAATAGTCTATATAGAAAATTTATAAAATAGAAACTAAAATAACATCATCACCAATTGTTTTAATTTGTTCCCATTTTATTTCTAATTCATCTTTAGTTGAAAACATTGATACTATAAATTTACTTTTTTCAACAACTAAATAATCGATAATACCATTATTAATAACAATATCAATAATATTACCAATTATTTTACCATCAGTTGTTATAATATCTTTAGCTTGTAATTCGCTTAATCGCATAAGTACCACCTATTTAAGCTTATGATTACTTTATCATTTTTTTCATAGCTTCTAAGCTATTCTTTTCTATTCGTGATATTTGAGCTTGGGATATACCTATTTCATTAGATAATTCCATTTGTGTTTTACCTTCAAAATATCTTTTCATTATAATGAATTTTTCTTTTTCTTGCAAACTTGCTATAGCTTCTTTTAACATAAGCATTGTATCTTGGCTTATTTTATTCTTAGTATCTGCAACTTGATCAGACAAATAAATTGTATCTCCACAATCACTATAAACAGGTTCAGACATACTAACAGCATCTTTACTAGCTTCTAAAGCTTGATTTATATCAAATTCAGTTAGTTCTAAAATGTCGGCTATTTCTTTAATAGTTGGTTCTCTATTAAGAGTATTGGTTAATTCTTCCTTAGCTCGATAAGCTTTATAGGCAATATCTTTTAAATTACGGGTTACTCGAAAAGCACAATTATCTCTTAAATATCTTTTAATTTCACCAATAATCATTGGAACCGCATAAGTTGAAAAGCGAACTTCATGTTTTAAATCGAAATTATCAATGGCTTTAATTAATCCCATACAGCCCACTTGAAATAAATCATCCATATTATCTGTTCGATTTGTATACTTTCTTAAAACAGCTAAAACGAGTTTTAAATTACCATTTATTAGCTCCTCCTTAGCTAATATATCACCGCTTTGATATTTTTTAAATAAATAAGTCATTTCATCAGCTGTTAATACTTTAATATTCGCAGTATTCACGCCACATATTTCTACTCGATGACGTGCCAAAATAAAATCCCCTTTCATTTTATAATGCGTATATATTAAAAAAAATATACATCTAAAATAATTATTATTTAATAGACTATTATAGGAGGTGTTTTGTGGAACATAGTCAATTACCTTATCCCGAAATAAAAGTTGAAAGAACAAATATTGAAGAAGCTAAAATATTATTATATTCTTATGCAGGAATTGTTAGTGAATTAACAGCTATTAATCAATATATGTATCAAGCTTTTACATTGAATAATCAATATGCAAACACTGTAAAAAAAATAGGTATTGTAGAGATGCATCATTTAGAATTATTGGGAGAAACTATAGCTATGCTAGGGTTAGATCCAAAATATATAACCTATAATTTCAACAATGAAATAATACCTTGGAATAGTAATTATATTAATTATTCTAAAACTGATATTTTAAATTTAAACATTTTAGGTGAACAAGAAGCTATTAATAATTATCAAAAAACAATTAGTTTAATTAGTGATAAATATGTTAAATCTTTATTAGAACGAATTATTTTAGATGAAGAAATTCATATTAAAATATTTAAAGAATTAAAAAAATAACCTTTTTAAGATTATTTTTTATAACACTCTATAAATATATTATTTAATGATTTTAATCTCTAACTCATTTATAGTTTCATCTTAATCGTTTGCATTAAGATTTTTTCCATTACTAGGTTGAATTATAATAAAAAATATAAGAAAAAAACAGTGAAATTCACTGTTATTTTTTTAATTCGGCTTTTAAAACTTCATCAGGTATTACAATATTACCAACTTCATTAAATTTAGCAAATTCACTAGTAATTTTTAAAGTGGTATCGCCTGTTTCAGCACTTACAGCTGTTGCTTCAAAACTAATTTTTGTTAAATAATAATCTTTATTAAAATAGTAATCAACGATAACATCTTCTTTAATCGTTTGGACAGTATCATCAGTATCATTAACATTATTTAATAATTTTTGAATTTCTTTAGCATCAATAGTTAACTTATAATGATTTTTTTCACCTTTTACTTCTTCAATTTTTTTAACATTTTTAAACATATCTAAAGCATTAGTAATATTGGTTGGAATTTCTTTTTTATCAATTTCTTTTACCCATGTTTTAGTTGTTTCATCTTTAGTATAATTAATTGTTTCTTTGTCAGTTGTTTTAGAATAACCAGCCATTGTAACATTCATTCCAAAAGCATTAACTTGCATGTCCATTTTAGAAACATTGTTTTCTGTATCTAGTAACATTGTTCCTTTCATGCCCATATCCATATTGACACTTTCCATCTTAATTGAAGCTTGCATATCAAGTTTTAGTTCAAAGTTTTCTAAAGCACTCATTTTTTCAGTTATTTTAGAAACACTTTCTTGTGGCGTTAGTTGTTTACCACACCCTGTCAAACAAAGTAATAAAATAGTTGCCGATAATAAAATTTTTTTCATTTCTTTTCATCTCCTATTTTAATTATACCGCCTTAAGTAAATATTGCAAGCCTTTTTTAATTATTTAACCTTTTTTAAGAGATATTTGACATTTTATTTACAATTTAAAAATGATTCAAAACGAATCATTTAAAATTATTATTCCATTCCAGGGTCAACTGGTTTACTTGGATCAGTTGGTTTATCTGGATCAGTTGGATCAACTGGATCAGTTGGATCAACTGGTTTACTTGGATCAACCGGTTTACTTGGATCAACAGGATCAACTGGTTTACTTGGATCAACAGGATCAGTTGGAAGACCTGGAACAATAGGCTCCGTTGGAACATCTGGAATAATCGGTTTTTCAGGTTCCGTTGGAACATCTGGAATTATTGGTTTTTCAGGTTCTGGTGGTTTTGGTTCAACTACAATTGGAGTATGAACATCACCTATTTCTTTATCATAACTACTATCTAGTTTCTCACCAGCAATTACTCTATCAATTAATTTTTTACCTTCTTCAACACTTTTTAAATCAGGTTGCATAGCATATAACTTTTGATGTTGATATGAATATGTATAAACATTGGAATCTGTTCCATTTAAACCAAGTGATGAAATATTCCAACTTGCCATATCATTTAATTGCATTTTAACTAATTTTAAAATATCTTTATCAGTCATATTAGTTTGAAAAGTACCATTTAAAGCATTTAAAATACTACTATATTTAGTTATTATAGCACTACTAGTTGCTTTTTTAATAATGCCATCAATAACCGCTTGTTGATTCATACCACGATCTCTATCCCCACCAGGAAATGATTTTCTTTCCCGAGCAAAAGCTAAAGCTTGTTTACCATTCATATGATTATAGCCTTTAGAAAAGTGATAATTACCTGTTTCTGGAACAGTTGTAAAGCTATATTTTGAATAAGCATTAATTCCACCTATAGCATCAATGACTTTTTCTAAAGTTGAAAAATTAACACGGTAATAATAATTTATTTTGACATCTAATAAATCTTCAAGTGTACCCATTGATTTATCGATACCATATATACCAACATGTGTTAATTTATCTTTATAACCGGTTGTTCCACGCATTTGAACATAATAATCTCTTGGTATTGAGATTAATGCAATTTGCTTAGTTTTAGGATTAACGGTCGCTAACATATTAACATCACTTCTTGATACTGAACCGATTGTCCCATAAGTATCAATACCACTTATATAAACAGTAAAAGAATCATTAACAACATCAATATCTTTATAAACATTATCTATTTTTGTTCTAATAGTTATTTCATATAATTCTTTTATTTTATCACTATATTGATTATTTTCTTTCATAATATTTATGTATGAAGCTTCAACAATTATTGATGATACTTTTTTATTAACTAAATCATTTATCAAGTTATCATATTGTTCATATTCTTTTTTAGATATACTAATTTTTTTATCTAATTCTTTTAAAGCATCATTTATTTTTGTCATTTCATTTTTAACATAACCAATATCTTTGTTATTTAAATCTTTAATATCATTAAAATTATTATCTTTTAAAACTAATACTAAATAGTTTTCTTCTTTATATTTATCTTGACCAAAGGAAGAAAAAAAGTTTAAAGTATTATTTAAATAATAAAATATCAAACTCATAATACCTATTAAAATAACTGATACAATATAACCAACTATATTTAATTTTTTGCTTTTCTTTTTAATAACTAGTAAGAAAAAGATAAAAAATAACCATACACTAAAAATAGCTATACCTAATAACAAATACTTCATTGGTAAGATATTACTATAAATAATAAAACCAAAAAAGATAATAGTTACTAATAATATTGCTAAAAAAATAATAAAGTTATAATTTAATTTTGCTTTCTTTTTTTTCATTTTGTATCACCACTAAAACATTATATCATATTTTAACCGGATTTATAAAAATAATTCTTATTTTAAATATTTTTTTAAGTGCCCGTTTTTTAATAATATATACTTAATCATAAAAAAGAACATTATATTAATAATAATATGTTTCAAAAAATTTTTTTAATTATTTTACCTTTTATGTCAGATACATCAACTAATCCAAAAGTACGACTATCTGTTGAATACAATCTATTATCACCTAAAATAAATATTTTATTATGTGGTATTATATCATTTGAAATAATAGTACTCAGATCAAAGTCATTTGTTACAGAGTTCAAATACGGTTCATTAACTACTTTGCCGTTAATATATAATTTATTGTTTAAATATGTTATTTTTTCGCCAGGTAAACCTATAACTCTCTTTACCATTATATTTTTTTTCACTTTTACAATAATCATATCAAATCTTTCAATACTCTTTTTCGTTTTTGTATAAATTAGTATATTATTATTATTTAATTTTGGTTTCATTGAATCACCGTCAACTTTTGCAAAACCAAAATTGATTGTAAAAATTAAAATTAATATTGAGATGGTAATATATGTAACTGTCTTCTTTATATTCATAATATTTTACCAGTGAATTACATCATCACATTGATTTGCAATTCTTTCATCATGTGTAACAATAATAATAGTCCTACCTTGTTTTTGTAATTTTTTTAATAAATTCATTACTTTATTACTATTTTCATTATCTAAATTACCGGTTGGTTCATCAGCTAAAATAATATTCCCCTTTTTTAACATTGTCCTTGCTAATGCAACTCTCTGTTGCTCACCACCGCTTAAAGTATATACTTTTTTATTATTAAAATCTTTCAGATCAACCAAACCTAATACTTCATTTATACGGTTTTTTTTAGTTTCTTTCGAAATCTTTTCATATTCTAGAGCCAACAACAGATTATCATACACACTATCTGTATCAATTAAAGCATAATTTTGAAATAAATAATTAATATTATTTCTTATGTATTCATTTCTTATTTTTTCTTTTTCTTTTGATAATTGTTTATTATCATATAATATTTTTCCATTATAATTAACATCAAGTAATCCTAACATATTGAGAAAGGTTGATTTACCACAACCACTTTTTCCCATAAGTGCTATCATTGTTCCATCAGGTATTTGATAATTAAAGTCCTTAATAACTATATTTTTACCAAACTCTTTTGTTAGATTTTCAATTTTAATCATAAGTACCTCCTTTTAAATCTAAATATATTGAAGAAAGCTTCATTGATTTAATCGATATTAGTGTAGTAATAAAATCTAATATCAATAAAACTAAAGCTATTATACCGAAAGATATATTAATTTGTTTAAAAATAATTAAAATTATAAAAGAAAGTATAATTGAAAGTATTGTATTATTTAGATTTTTTCTATACAATTTTTCAAATATAATATTATTATCAAAACCAAGCAATTTTTTTACCAAAATATCTTTTTTCTTGCCTTTTATAAATAGTTTAATTAATTGAAGTGAAATTAAAATATATACGCCTAGAATTAACACTATTGCTAAGCTTGAAAATAAAACTAGTAATTCACTTGCAATAATTTCATCATTAAAATAATCATTATAAGTTATAAAACTAGATGCACCAAATAAATTTGTCATCTCACTTTTATCAATATATTCACTTAGTGTTTCCATTGTCTTTTCTTTATCATCATCAATTAATTTAATTTTAAGACCTGTAATTAACCCATTACCAAATAAGCTTATTCCTAATCCATCAGCAAAATATGGTTTCTTTAAACTTGTATCGATAACTCTTAATATAGGACTTTCGATGTACTTATAATTAATTTGATATGTATCTATTTTTTGGTCATCATATAAATATGCATTAAATGTGTATTTGCTGTTAAATTTAAGATAATATTCATCTGTATCTGAATTGAACTTTTCAAATACATCAATCTGATTTTTCTTACTCTTTGGAAATAAGAAAAAAATGTTTTGAATGGAATTGATATCTACCTCATTATTATCTAAATCATAAATTTTAATATTTTCTTTTTTTATATAATTTTTATCAATTGAATCATATATATAAAATTTGCCATTTTTTTCATCACTTTTAATATTTTTCCAATCAGTTGTCGTATATTGTGAATAATCATTAAATTGTGCATAAAATGTTTCCATATTATTTATAATATTTAAATATAAATTGTATTGTTTATTATAATCATAAGCCTCCGGTTGATTCGCAACATAGCTCTGAAAAATTCCATAATTCAAAAGATTTTTTGATTCATTATATGATTTTAATTTATCTGACAAGTTTAATACACTTTTAAAAGTTATTACAAAAAAACATAAAAGCATCATTGTCATTAGCGTTTTAAATATGTAAGAAACCTTACTTATTTTCAGTGTAATATTTTGCATTTTTAAAATATTTGTTATTTGATAATTTTTATTTATAATTATACATGATAATAAACTTATTAAATAAGTAACTAATATAATAATAAAATCAACACCTAATAATAAAATTAAATGATAAAAAGTTATATTTTTAATAAAAACTATAGCTAATAATAATGTTAAGATCAAACTTATACAATATATTTTCAATTTTCTTATTATCATATTCTTATTTATTTTTTGCATATCAAATCCCAATAATCTCATACAGCCAATTTTTTTTGAGTCATTATTATATTCATATACTTGAAATATAAGATAAAACAAAAACAAAAATATAGCACTACCAATAATTAGTATTCCAATATAACCTTGAACACCATTAGACAATGAAGTTGACCGCATATCAACACCCATGAAATTATTTACATCATTCATGAAATTGCTATAATCTTGAAAATTTGTATAAAATATAAAATATTCCCCAAACATATTATCATTTTTTTCAATCATTTCATCCATTAAATAATATGAGTAATAATGATCACCAAATAAATCATTAATTAATCCAATTTGATTATTAGTATCATTATTATATGTTGAAATAAAACCAGTTTTATTTTTTGAATCATTAAGTTTTTTTATTTTAAAATTTTTATTCAATAATTCACACATTTCATTAATTGTTTCTAATGAAATATAGACATTAACCCCGTTCTCTTTCTTATTATCTATATTAGATTTTGCAAGTATTACATTATTTTTTTTAGCAATGGATTGTATCTCTTTTACATTATTAATAAAATTACCATTATCGTTATTATACTCAATGGACATCGTCCCTCTATCAAACTGTTTAAAATTTAGATATACATTTGCCTCTTTAAAGTCAATATAAATGAGAGTTAATGCAGTTAATAAAACTATCATTATTATAGGAATTATTTTTGTCATTTTTTTCATATATTTCACCTCAAACATATCAACAAAAAGAAAATAAAAACAAATTTTTATTTTCTATAATTTTTTAATTTCCACATGTCATTGAATCGCCAGCATTGACTTTCCAACATGGTCTTAGAAAAGCTGTATCCGGTTCCCATATTGCTCTAGAATCTTTTTGAGTAACTTCATGTACAGAAGGTGCTACTATTGCACTCCAAGAACCTTGATTTCCATTTTGAGTAAACATTTGTTTATAATGTTGTGCTGAATCATTTGATATTGTTCCTTCTAACCAAAGCCAACCAGCTTTTGAAGAAACATAAAGGGAATTATTTGGTCCAACATAATATCCTGCTTTTACTGTTATATAACCAGCAATTAAAAGAAATAATCCACAACAAATTACTGCTAAGTATTTTTTCATAATATCACCACCATTCTTTTTTAATTTCTACTACTATACATCATAATAATAGACTTTTTTTAGAGATACAATCTTTAAAGAAAAAAAGCAGTATCTTCAATAAGAAAAATCATTACAAACGACATCTTATTTCGACGAAAGATACTACTTATTCATCTGAATAAATTATACTACTAAATATGTATTATGTCAATGTATTAAAGTTTTCTTAATAATGCTTTTTCTTTTAGAACTATTTGTAAAGATATTAAAAAAATAGCTGGGAATTTAAACAACTTTTATTAGCTAATCTCATTGTTTTAAGAAACTTAGTCATTAAAAATTATAATTCTTATTTTACATTTATTATACAAAGATTATTTATGAATACATTTTAATCTTCGGATAACTTTTTTTTCAATTCTCGATATATATGATTGGCTTATTCCTAATAAAATCGCAACATCCTTTTGAGTCATTTCATCTTTACCAAATAATCCATATCTTAAAATCATTATTTTTTTATCACGTTCATTTAAAGAAGTTATTTCTTTATATAACATTGTTTGATCCATTTCTTCTTCTATTTTTTTTGTTACAATATCATTTTCCGTTCCTAATATATCTTCTAAATGCAACTCATTTCCTTCACTGTCGTAAGATAAACTATCTTCAAAACTAACTTCACTTTTTCTTTTTTTATTTTTCCTTAAAAACATTAATATTTCATTATCAATACAACGGGAAGCATAAGTTGCTAATTTAATATTTTTATCTAATTTATAAGTATTTACTCCTTTAATTAAACCAATTGTACCAATGCTTACTAAATCTTCTAAATCAATATTAGTGTTTTCATATTTTTTAGCTAAAAAGACTACTAACCGTAAATTGTGTTCTATTAATTTACTTCGTGCTTCTAAATCACCTAAAGCCGCTTTTTTTACATAAAAAACTTCATCTTCTTTTTTCAAAGGTTCAGGTAATTTATCGGTACTTCCAACATAAAATATTTCATTTGTAAAAAGTCTTAAAAGAAAAGCTTTGATTTGTTTTAACATTTTTTATTCCTCCAATAATTTTTTATTTAGTAAACAATCAATTCCATCAATATATATTTTTTCATTTAATATACCAACAATAACTTTAAAATAGGTTTTAGAATTAATTTCAATTTTATCAGCTTTAAAACATTTGATTAAGCCATTACTGTTGACGCCCTTATAAGGAACATAAAAATAGT
>JAVXGE010000010.1:0-19929 GCA_036657555.1 Bacilli bacterium | reverse complement strand
TTAAAAGGTAAATTAGAACAAAGTTCTAATTTTAAAGATGAAGAAGGAAATGATTTAATTGAAGTTTTAAAAAGTTTAGGTTATAAAGTAAATGATATTTCAAGAATTATAATGCAAGTTGATAAGAAAAATTCTTTAGAAATACAAATAAAAGAAGCTTTGAAATTATTATTAAAATAAGGAGGTTATTAAGATGGATGAACGAGTTATAACAAATCATGAATTAAAAGAAGATACATTTGAAAAAACGATAAGACCTGATAGCATTGATGAATATATTGGTCAAACTGAAGTAAAAGAAAATTTGATGGTTTTTATTAAAGCAGCTCTTATGCGGGGAGAAAGTCTTGATCATGTTTTATTATATGGTCCACCAGGTTTAGGTAAGACAACTTTAGCTTATATTATAGCTAATGAGATGGGTTCTTCAATTAAAACAGCTAGTGGTCCAGCTATTGAAAAAAGTGGTGATTTAGCGGCTATTTTGTCTTCTTTAGAGCCTGGTGATGTTTTGTTTATTGATGAAATTCATCGAATACCTAGATTTATAGAGGAAATATTATATTCAGCAATGGAAGATTTCACTTTAGATATAATTGTTGGTAATGATAGTAGTAGTCGCAATATTCGTATTGATTTACCGCCGTTTACTTTAGTTGGAGCAACAACAAGGACTGGTGATTTAACAAGTCCTTTAAGGGATAGATTTGGTATTGTTGCTAAATTAAATTATTATACAGTTTTAGAATTGGCTGAAATAGTTAAAAGAACAAGTCGGGTATTAAATAATGTTATTGATGAGGATGCTGCTTTAGAACTAGCTAAACGAAGTCGTGGAACTCCTAGAATAGCTAATCGCTTATTTAAACGGGTTCGTGATTATGCTTTAGTTATGGGTAATGGGGTAATTGATAAAAAGTTAACTATTATGGCTTTGGGTAAATTAAAAGTTGATGAATTAGGGTTAGATGAAACTGATTATAATTTATTAAAAGCTATTATTGAAAAATTTGGCGGTGGACCAGTTGGTATTGATGCTATATCAGCTTCAATTGGTGAGGAACAAACAACTATTGAAGATGTATATGAACCATATTTATTACAAAATGGGTTTCTTAAAAGAACAAGTCGAGGTCGAATAGTAACTGAAAAAGCTTATGAACATTTAAAGATAGATAGGAAAGATGTATGAAAACAGATGATTTTGATTTCCAATTGCCTATTAATTTAATAGCGCAAAGTCCATTAGAAAAAAGAGATACTTCAAGAATGCTTGTTTTAGATAAAAAAACAGGAGCTTTAACGCATGAACATTTTAATAATATTATTAATTATTTAGAAAAAGATGATATTTTAGTGATTAATGATACAAAAGTAATACCAGCTAGATTATATGGTGTTAAAGAAGAAACACAAGCGGTTATTGAAGTTCTTATGTTAAAAGAAAGTAGTAAAGATAGTTGGGAATGTTTGGTTAAACCGGCTAAAAGAATTAAGGTTGGAACAATTGTTACATTTGGTAATATTTTAAAGGCTCAATGTGTTGAATGTAAAGATGAAGGGATTAGGGTTTTTAAATTAATATATGATGGTATTTTATATGAGATATTAGATGAATTAGGAGAAATGCCTTTACCACCTTATATTCATGAAAAATTAGTTGATAAGGATCGTTATCAAACTGTTTATGCTAAAAATGTTGGTAGTGCGGCTGCTCCAACGGCGGGTTTACACTTTACTAATGATTTACTAAAACAACTAAAAGAAAAAGGGGTCATTATTGTACCCATTACACTTCATGTTGGTCTTGGTACCTTTAGACCAGTTAATGTAACTGATGTTACTAAACATAAGATGCATAGTGAATTTTATATTATGAGTAAAGAATCAGCCACTATCCTAAATCAGGCTAAAAAAAGAATTATTGCTGTTGGAACAACTTCAACAAGAACTTTAGAAACAATTAAAAACATGTACAATGAATTTACAGAATGTAGTGGTTGGACTGATATATTTATCTATCCCGGCTATGAATTTAAAGCTATTGATTGTTTAATAACTAATTTTCATTTGCCAAAGTCAACTTTAGTAATGTTAGTTAGTGCTTTAGCTAGTAAAGAATATATTATGAAAGCTTATCAAGAAGCCATTAAAAATGAATATCGTTTCTTTTCTTTTGGTGATTGTATGTTTATAAAATAAGTATTTTACTTATTTTTTTCGTAAAAAAAAGAAGCTTTTAAGCTCCTAAAATTAAATTAAGTACTTGAACAAGACCGTAAATTGTACTGAAAATACCAATTGCTAAGCCTATAACAGCCAAATTTTTATTTTGACCTTTTGTTTTCTTTACCTTAGATAGACCAATACCTGAAAAAACGGTCGCAAGAATACCTATAATTCCCCAAAAGTTTAAAAATAATGATACACAAGCTAAAATAAAGCCAGCTAGAACAGTACTATTAGTTGGTTCTTTAGCTTTAGGACTATTAGTAAAATGACCACATTTTACACATATATCAGCACCTTCTTTAATTTCAGCGCCACAATTAGGACAAAACTTCATAACTCATCACCTCTACATTAAATATTAACATAAATTTAAATAATAAGCAAACATTTTAAAAATAAGGTATAATTATAATGTTGATTTTTTATATAAACTAAATAGAAAGGATTCAATCAAAAAATTGATAGTGAACTAAATGATTATTGTTATAACTGGACCAACAAGTGTTGGTAAAACTAAATTAAGCATTGCTATAGCTAAAAAAATGAAAGGTGAAATAATTAATGCTGATAGTACTCAAATTTATAAAGGTTTAGATATCGCCACCGCTAAAATAAATAAAGATGAAATGGAAGGTATTAATCATCATTTATTCGATATAAAGGAAATAACTGAAAATTATACCGTTTTCGACTATCAAAAAGATAGCCGCCAAGTTATTGATAAATTATTAAAACAAAATATTACGCCTATTTTAGTAGGGGGAACAGGTTTATATATTAAAGCTTGTTTATATGATTATAAGTTTAATGATGAAATAATAACTAATCAATATGATAACTTAACTAATGAAGAAATATATGAACAATTAATTAAATTAGATCCTAATAATATTATTCATAAAAATAATCGGCAACGTTTAATCCGTGCTATTAATTATTGTCAAATTTATAAAACACCTTTTAGTTCTAAAGAAAAAACTGATAAATTACTATATGATGTTGTTTTTATTGGCTTAACGACTCCAAGAGATATTTTATATGAAAGAATTAATAAACGCGTTGATGTAATGGTTAATAAAGGGTTACTTAATGAAGCTTTAGCTATTTATAATAGTTCAATTAGAACAAAAGCTGTTCTAACACCAATAGGATATAAAGAATTATTTCCTTATTTTGAAAACAAAGATACTTTAGATAATTGTTTAGAAATAATTAAAAAAAATAGTCGTAAATACGCTAAACGACAATATACATGGTTTAATAATCAAATGAATATTAAATGGTTTAATGTTGATTTCAACCATTTTGATAAAACTATTGATAGTGTTTTTGAGTATATAAAAAAAGCTAATTTTTAATAATTGGCTTATTTTGGATTTCTTTTTTTATTATATCATTACCATAAACTAAAGCATATACCTTGGTAACTTGTAATTCAATATCTAATCTTTTATCATAATGTGTAATTAAAGGAATAGTTATTTCCTTTTTTATTTTATTTAAATAAGCTTGACCTTTTTTATTAAAACCTAAAACTCTAATATATTCTAAAGTATAATTATCTTTTAATAAACCACATAAAATATGAACTAAACTTCTTTTTATATGATTATATGTATAATTTTTTGTTTTAACTTTCATAATTAATTCATCTAAAGAAAAACAATTTTCAATATTTTTTTTAATTCGATTAGCTAATTTTTCATCCATTGTTTGATATTTATTAATATCATCAATAATAATTTGATGTTTTAAATATAAAAAATAATCATCTAAAGAAATATTTTTAATATATTTTAATGTTTCATTTGGAACATAATTTGAAATATCTTTATTTTCTTTATAAGCTTTTCTAATACTTGTTGCACTAGTTATCTTACTGTCTAAATTCAAACTATGATAATCATTAGTCCTTTTAATACTAATTGGTTTTATATTACTATTTAATTTTTTAATAGCTTTAATATAACTTACTCCTAATAAATCATTTGGAGTATTACAATAACCATTAGCCTTAGCAAAAGCGGTTGGATAGTTAAATCCTTGTTTTAAATAATCTTTTATGGAAGCATCATCTTTTATATAATTAGTTAATTTATTAATATTATTTAATTCACTGCCAAAAACTAAATAATTACATTGTAAATGATTTAAAATACTAATAGCTCCATAAGCATATATATCACTGGCTTGACTAGATAAAGTGAAGGGTAGTTCAACAATTAAATCAATACCATATTCTAAAGCTAACTGCGTTTTATCCCATTTATTAATAACACTGATATCACCTCTATTTAAAAAATGACCAGCTAAAACTAAAGTAATTGTTTCATTTGGAAATAATTCTTTTACTTTTTTTAAATGATATAAATGTCCATTATGAAAAGGGTTATATTCTGCAATAATACCAACCATATTCGCATCACCTAATTTATTATAACATTTATACTTTACTTTTAAAACATTTTTGTATATAATGATAAAGGTGATTTAAAATGAATATTGATTTAACAAGACTTAAAAGTGGTGTTGATGAATATGCTATTGTTGATTTAAATTATTCCTTTAGTAAAGAGCAATTAGAAAATAGTGGTATTTTAAAACTAGACAATATTTTAATAAAGGGTAATATAACATATCAATATGATACTTATCATTTAGATTTGAAAGTTATTGGAACAATGACTTTACCATGTTCGGTTAGTTTAAAACCGGTTATTTTACCATTAAATATCATAATAAACGATGATTTAGATGATTTATTAGAAGAAAATGTTACAAATGTTGAAAATATGCTTGATATTTTTCCAATTATATGGGAAAATATATTAATGGAAATTCCTCTTAGAGTTGTAAGCGAAGATTTATCTGATGTTTTAACAAAAGGTGATGGTTGGCAACTTATAACTGATAAGGAAGAAATATTTAATCCAGTTTTAGATAAGCTAAAAGATTTATTATAGAAAGAGGTGTTATAAATGGCAGTACCATTTAGAAAAGTTAGTAAAACACGTGGTCGGAAAAGAAGAACCCATTACAAAATTACTGAAAATGCAACAGTTAAATGTCCAAAATGTGGTGAAGAAGTAAGACCTCACAGAGTATGTGGAAATTGTGGAACTTACAAAGGTAAAGATGTAATTACTAAAACAGCTGAATAAGTTGTTTTTTTAATTAAAGTGTAAAATAGTACTTTTTTATTAATCAGCTATTGTCAAATAGATAAATAAATGATAAAATTAAATTGTATTCATAAGGTGGTGATAATATGGAAGAAACCAAAATTTATACTAGTGATGAATTTCAAAATGCTTTAATCGAACAAACAATTAAAGATGTTATTGCTATTTTGGATGAACGTGGATATAATGCCGTTAATCAAATGGTTGGTTATTTAATGAGTGGTGATCCTGGATATATTTCAAGTCATAAAGAAGCAAGAAATATGTTAACAAAATTTGATCGAACCCAAATTCTAGAAGTATTGTTAAGAAAGTTTAAAATTTAATGCGTTATTTAGGATTGGATTTAGGTACAAAAACATTAGGATTATCTTTATCAGATACAACAGGTTTGATTGCTACTAGTTATAAAACAATTAGATTTGAAGATGATAATACTTTAATTTTAGAACTTAAAAAAATATTAAAAGAGTATGAAATTAAAGCTTTTATTTTAGGTTATCCCAAAAATATGAATAATACTATAGGCCCTAGATGTGAAATGACTTTAGAATTCAAAAAAAAATTAGAAGAAAATTTTGATATTGAAGTTATTTTACAAGATGAACGGTTATCAACAGTAGCAGCTCATAATTATATGATTGAAGCCGATATGTCACGAAAAAAAAGAAAAGAAAAAGTTGATGCTTTAGCTGCTAATATTATTTTACAAACATATTTAGATAGAAAAGGAGAAAGAAAATGAAAGATGAAAAAATGACATTTAGTGTAGTTGATGATACTGGTAAGGAAGTAGAATGTGAGGTTTTATTTACGTTTGAATCTGATGAAACAAATAAAAATTATATTGTTTATACAGATAATACAAGTGATGATGATGGCAATACGAAGGTGTATGCTTCTATTTACACGCCGGGTGAGGATGATTTAAAATTAGAACCTATTGAAACCGAAAAAGAATGGAAAATTATTGAAACAATTTTAAGTGAAATACAAGAAGAAGTTAAATCAAAAATAGGGGGCGACGAGCAATAAAGCTCGTTTTGTATTATGAAGAAGTATTGTACAATTTATTTAGCCATTATTATTGTTTTAGTAATATTCATTACAACGCTTTGTTGTACTTATAATTATAGTCTTAAACCAGTTAGTAAAGAAAGTAAAGAAATAACCATTGAAATAAAAGAAGAAAGTACTTATTTAAGTATTGCTTCTTTATTAAAGGAAAACAATTTAATTAAATCAGAGGCTTTTTATAAGGTTTATGTTAAAATATTTAAACCAAATAATTTACAAGCAGGAACTTATCTTTTAGATCAAAATATGGGTGTTAAAAAGATAATTAAAAAGTTAGAAGAAAATAAAGCAAGTATTGATACCGTTAAGTTAGTAATCCCTGAAGGAAAACATATTGAAGATGTAGCTATATCGGTTGCTAAAATAACATCTTTTAAAAAAGAAGCTTTATTAGAATATTGGAACAGTGAGGAATTATTAGATAAAGTCATTAAAAAATATTGGTTTATAACTAAAGATGTTAAAAATGATAAAATAAGATATAATTTAGAAGGTTATTTTTTTCCGGCAACTTATGAAATATTAAAGGATAATGCTACTAAAGAAGATATTACTTTTAAAATGTTAGATAAAATGGATGAAGTTTTAACAAAATATAAAAAAGAAATAGAAAATAGTAAGTATAGTGTTCATGAAATATTAACATTAGCTAGTATTGTTGAACATGAAGCTATTTTAGATGAAGATCGACCAATGATAGCTAAAGTATTTTTAAATAGATTAGATAAAGATATGATGCTCCAAAGTTGTGCAACAATTGGTTATGCTATTAATAATTGGAAGTTAACATATACCAATAGTGATTTAAAAACAGATTCACCTTATAATACATATTTATATTATGGTTTACCTATTGGACCTGGTGGTTTAGCTGGTAAGAAAAGTATTGAAGCTGTTTTAAACCCTGATGATAATGATTATTTATATTTTTTAGCTGATGTTTATAATGAAAATGCGACTAAAACATATTATTCTAAAACTTATGGTGAACATCAACAACAATGCTTAGAGTATTTAGGAAAATCATGTTAGAAGAATTAGAAAAAGAAGCTAAATTAAATAATATTCCAATTATGCAAAAAGATGGTATTGATTTTTTAACTAATTTTATAAAAGAAAAAAAAATTAACAACATTTTAGAAATAGGAACTGCTATTGGTTATTCAGCTATTAAAATGGCTTTAATTGATAAAGATATAACGATTGTAACAATTGAAAGAGATAATAAAAGATATAAAGAAGCTATTAAAAATATTGATAATTTTAAATTAAAACAACAAATAAAAGTTATTAATGATGATGCTTTTAATGTAATAATTAACGAAAATTTTGATTTAATTTTTATCGATGCTGCTAAGTCACAAAGTATTAAATTTTTCGAAAAATTTCAAAACAACCTAAATCAAAATGGCTTTATTATAACTGATAATTTACATTTTCATGGTTTAGTTAATAGTGATATTGAAATAAAAAGTCGTTCGTTAAGATCTTTAATTAAAAAGATTAAAGAATATATTGTTTATTTAAAAGAAAATAAACAATTCGAAACAATATTTCTAGATGTTGGTGATGGAATAAGTATAAGTTATAAAGGTGGTGGAGATAATGATAGTCACTTTGGATGTGAAAAACGGTAAATATTATCAAAAAACAAGTTATTATAAAGGTAATAATAAATGTTTACAAACAAGTAATAATCAAATGAATATAATAAATTATTATAAAAATATAAGTAAGGATTTTATTAGTATTGAAAAACTAAATAAAGATTTAAAAATAAGATGTAGTAATGGATTGGTTTTAATTGTTAAAAATTATCGTAAAAATATTAAATCACAATTATATAAATATATTATTAATTCTATTAATGATGATATTGAAGTTAAAAAACCAAAAGTTCGTCTTTTTAATTACACTCGAATACTTGCTTTAGCTTTAGCGACAACAACATTAGTAACAATTGGAAGTCGCCTTATTCCTAAAGAAGATATTGAATATAGTTATGATATAACTTATGAAGAAGAAAATATAAGTAATCCATTAATTTCAAAATTAAGTGATATAAAAGCATATGAAGAAGTAAAGGATGAAGTTAATTTTGATAAAACTGATTTTATATTAGCTAACCGATTACAACAATCGGAAAATATTGATAATAGTAAAGCTATAATACCGTTAGCTACAAAATTAAATAGTTATGCTTTAGATAAAATGACTAGTGTTCTAGACAGCGAAGTTGGTATTCATTTTATGGAGATGGGTGATACCTACGGAGTTGATGCTTATATATTATTGGCTAAAGCAATGATTGAATCAAGTTTAATGCATAAAGATACGTTACCAGGTGGTAAATATCATAATGGTTTTGCATACGGAATAATGCAAATTGAAAAAATTAATATTGGTTCAACAATTACAGCATTTAACTATAAAACAAATAGTGAAGAAAGTATAACTATTACAGATAGTAATTTAAAAGATATAAAAACCAATATTCAAATAGCGACGATGATATTTCAAAATAATTTACAAAAATATAATAATAATATGTATATTACTTTACAATCTTATAATTATGGATCTAATATTATGGATATGTTAATAGATAAATATGCTTTAGAAACTAATCAGACTTTTACACAAGTTATTAATAATTATGATGATATTGGATGGATGAAATATGTATCAGATATGCATAATCATCCAACCAATTACATTAAAGCTTGGAAGGGTACTTATGGTGATGAAAATTATGTTCAAGATGTTTTAGACTATTATATAGGTATTCAAAGTAAAAATAGGAATAATGAAGGTAAGGAAGTTTATATGAATTTAAGTAATTTAGAAACAGTCGTTGAAAATAATAAACATATGGTGGGTTAATTTGAAAACATTAATAATACCAACCACATTAGCTCAAACAAAATTAGATTGTGACGGTGTCATAATTGGTTTAAAAGGTTTAAGTGTTAATATGCCTAATTATTTTGATATAACTGATTTAAAAAAAATTAAAAACAAAGAAATATTTATTTGTTTAAATAAAAATATGCATAATAATGAATTAAAATTGTTAGAAGAAACCTTAATTAAATTAAATGATTATCCTATAAAAGGTGTTCTTTTCTATGATTTTGCTATACCTAATTTAAAAGATAAATTAAATTATGATTTAGTTTGGAATCAAGAACATATGACTAACAATTATTATACAATTAATTATTTAAAAGAATTGGGTATTAATTATACTTTTGTTTCAAGTGATATTACTTTAAGAGAAATGCAAGAAATAAAGCAAAATAGCACTTCTAAATTACTTGTAACTTTATTTGGTTATTTACCTTTATTTACTTCTAAAAGGCCTTTAGTTAATAATTATTTAAAGACTTTTAATTTAAAAGATACGGCTAAAACAAATTATTTAGAAAAAGAAGGTCATTTATATCCTATTGTTAGTGATGATCAAACGGTTTTATACAGTGATTTTATTTTAGATGGGTTAAAGGAAAGTCTAGAACTAAATTACGACTATATGGTTTTAAATAGTTTTAAAATAGAACCTAGTTTATTTGAAAAGGTTTTAAAGATTTTTAAAGAAGTTAATATAGATAATATTGATGATAAGAATAAACTTTTAAATAATTTAATTCCTAATTTAAAGAAAGGTTTCTTTTATGAGGAAACGGTGTATAAAGTAAAATGAAAGTAGAGTTATTAGCTCCGGCTGGAGATTTAGACCGTTTAAAAATAGCTTTATTATATGGAGCTGATGCTGTTTATATTGGGGGAACTTTATTTGGATTAAGGGCTAATGCTGTTAATTTTAGTTTGGATGATATTAAACAAGGGGTAATTTTTGCCCATAATTTAAAGAAAAAAGTTTATGTAACAGTTAATATTGTTTTACATAATAAAGAAGTTAAATTGTTAATTGATTATTTAAAAGAATTGGAAGAAATTCAAGTTGATGCGATTATAGCTAGTGATATGACGGTTATTAATTTAGCTAAAAAACATACTTCTTTAGATGTTCATATGTCAACTCAACAGTCGACGCTTAATTATGAGAGTGTTGCTTTTGCTAAGAAAATAGGTGTTACAAGGGTTGTTTTGGGTCGTGAATTAAGTAAGGAAGAAATAAAAGAAATAAAGGATAAAGTGGATATTGAATTGGAAATATTTATCCATGGAGCAATGTGTGCTTCTTATAGTGGCCGTTGTGTTTTATCAAATTATTTGACTAATCGTGACGCTAATAGAGGTGGCTGTAGTCAAATTTGTCGTTGGGATTTTGATTTATATAATGAAAATTTAGAACAAATAAAAGGACTTAAGAATTTTACTTTTTGTTCTAAGGATTTATCTTTATTAAAATATTTAAAAGATATTATTGAAATAGGGGTTACCTCGTTAAAAATAGAAGGAAGAATGCGGTCAATTTATTATATAGCAACCGTTGTTAGTATTTATCGTAAAGCTATTGATGCATATTATAAAGGTAATTATATATATGATGAATTAGCTGAAGAAACTTTAAATAGAGTAGCTAATCGGGATGCTATTCCACAATTTTTCGACGGTAATTATCAAGAAAATTGTAGTTATTATAATAATCGCATCGAAATTTCTAATCAAGATTTTTTAGGTGTCGTCATAGACTATGATAAGGATAAAAAGATAGCTACTATTGAGCAAAGAAATTATTTTAAAAAAGGTGATGTTGTTGAATTTTTCAATTATAAACAAGAAGTATTTACTTATAAAATAGAAGATATTTATGACGAAGATAATAATTTAATTGATATTGTAAGACATCCTAAACAAATAGTTTTTTTAAAAACAGATTTTAATTTAGATATAAATACTTTGATGCGTATTAAAGTTGACAAAAGTTTAAATCTGTAGTATCATTTTGTAGACTTAATTTAAAAAGAGGTGAAATAATGTCAAACACAAAAGAAGTATTTATAACGGCTAACGGTTTACTCGATTTAACAAAAGAATTAGACGAGTTAAAAAAAGTTCGCCGTCCAGAAGTCATTTGTGCTTTAAAAGATGCTCGGGCGTTAGGTGATTTAAGTGAAAATGCTGAATATGATGCGGCTCGTAATGAACAAGCCATTGTTGAAAGTAGAATTAAAGAATTAGAAACTTTAATTGATAATGCTCAAGTTGTTAGTGATGTAAAAACAGATAAAGTACGAATTGGCACTAAAGTTAAATTGGAATATATAAGTGATGGGGAAATTGAAGAATATAGTATTGTTGGAAGTAAAGAAGCTGATCCCTTTACTAATAAAATATCTAATGAATCACCAATTGCTTCAGCTATTATGAATTTAAAAGTTGGTAGTATTGTTAGTGTTGATAGTCCTAATGGTCAGTATGAAGTTAAGATAGTTGAAATATTTTAAACAATTATCTTTTTTTCTTAATAGTTGAAAAATAGAATATAATAAGATATAATATAAAAAGAAAGTTTGGAGGAAATGAAAATGGAAAAAGAAGTAATTATTAAAATTGAAGGAGAAAAATGGGTTGATGCTTTAGATAAAGCTTTTAAAAAATTAAATAAAAAAGCTAACATAGATGGTTTTAGGCCTGGTAAAGCACCAAAAGATGTTTTCTTAAAAAAATATGGTATGTCATCTTTATATAGTGAAGCGGCTGAAGAATGTATTGATGAAGCTTATTCTAAAATGATGATTGAAAATAAAGATATACAAATTGTTAGTCAACCGGATTTAAGTGTTAATGCTGTAACGGATGATTATATTGAATATAAGTTTGTTTTAACTTTAAAACCAACGGTTAAATTAGGTAAATATACTAATTTAAAGGTTGTTAAAGAAATTGCTAAAGTAACTAAAGATGATGTAGCAAAAGCTATTTTAGACATGCAACAACGTTATATTGAAAATGTTGATAAAGAAGGTTTAGTAGCTGAAGGTGATATTGCTATTATCGATTTTGAAGGTATTAAAGATGGTATTCCATTTGATGGTGGTCACGGAGAAGATTATTCACTTAAAATTGGTAGTAAAACTTTTATTGCTGGGTTTGAAGAACAAATTATTGGTATGAGTATCGGTGAAAAAAAGGATATTGATGTTACTTTCCCTGAAGATTATCAAGCTGATGAATTAAAAGGTGAAAAAGTCATTTTTAAAGTAACAGTTAAAGCTATTAAAGAACCAAAATTACCAAAATTAGATAAAGATTTCTTTTTAGATTTAGGAATGGAAGGTATTACTAATAAAGAAGAATTAGAAAAACTATTAGAAGAAAATATTAAAACACGTAAAGATGTTGATAATGAAAATAAATATATTGATGATTTATTATTAGCAGCTAGTAAAAATGTTGAAGTTGAAATACCTGATGTTATGATTAAAGAAGAATCAGATCGAATTTTAAAACAATATGAAGAACATTTACAAATGCAAGGTATTTCTTTAGATATGTTTTATAAATATACTAATTCTGATGAAGAAGCTCTTAGACAACAAGTTAAAGAAGAAGCAATTAATCGGGTAACTTTTCGTTTAATGTTAGAAGCTATTGCTTTAAAAGAAGATATTAATGTAACTGATGAAGAAGCTTTAGAAGAAGCTAATACTTTAGCAACTAAATATCAAATGGAAAAAGATGAATTCTTAAAACAATTTGGTGGTTTAGAAATGGTTAAATATGATTTAAAAATGCGTAAAGCAATTGAAGTTCTAAAAAAATAGAACTTTTTTTTATAAAAAAAACTATAAAATTTTATAGTTTTGGTAATTTTTGTTTATAAAAAGGCATTAATCCGATTTGGGTTTTATTATGAACAGGTAATTGCCAAAAGGCATAATCAGGATAATCATTACCTTCAATTAAACCTGGTCCATCAGGACTAATAAAAACATCCCAACCAACATATTTTACTTCGGGTACTTCTAAAGCTGCTTCATAAACTAGTTGTTTTATTTCGTTAAAATAGGGAATTTGAAAACCTTCAAATTTAACTTTAGTATCAGGATGAACAACATAAGTTTTTTCAGTATGTTCTGAATAAGCTAAGGCATTAATTTTACCGGTTTCTAAATCAACTGGTGCAAATATTCCTTCAAAACCAGTATTATCTAAATAATGTCCACCCGTACCACATTTAGATACAGCATAAACAATAATTGGTTTTCCATCAATAACAATTGTAACAATTCTTAAACAATTAATTGCTTGTGGATATAATTTATTCATATCTTTATGTTGAATTATAACTTCTTCAATCATTCTTAAATTTTTACTTTTTAAATAATTATACATTGCTTTTAAAGATTTAAAATCTTTTTTTTGCAACTTTTCAATTCCACGACCACTGTCTAAATTAAAAGGTTTACAAAAAACTTCTTTTTTATTTTCCATAAATTTTTCAAATTCTTTTAAACTTGTTTCATCTAAATCAATAATGTCTCTTTTTAAATATTTTTTAAATCTTTTATCAAAAAGATTTTTTTCATCAATTATGTTAGAATATTTTTGATCATTAAGCAACATAATTATTTTTTTGTTACGAATTCTTGTTACGTAAGTATTTCTATTTTTACCTTTCATATTATAAAAAGCAAATATCTTATAATCGTTATATCCAGCTCCATATCTAAAAGCACACCATATCATGTCAAAAAAAATAAATATACTGTTTTTCTTTGACTTATTGTGTATCTCCGCAACTGTTTTAAATAGTTGTTTATAATGCATACCGCTAACGACACGTGTTATATAATTTAACTTAGCCATTGTTAGCCTCCTCTTGAATAAGTATACCATTTTTATAAAAAAAGTAAAGCATTTTTTATAAATAACTTATAAAAATTTAACTAATGTGATATAATGAGATTATGTAAACGGTAGGAGGTATTTATGATAAAAAAAACATTTTATATATTATTAATAACTTGTTTAGTTATTTCTAATCTTTTTATACCTAAAGCACAAGCTAAAACTTTAGGTGATTTAAAAAAGGAATTAGCTAAATTTGAAGAAGATTATAATAATAATAAGTTAGAACAACAATTAAATGAAAAGGAACAAAACCAGGTTAAAGCAAATATTACGGCTATTAATAATAGTATTTATCAAGCTGGTGTTGATATTGAAAAGTTAAATAATCAAATTGCTGATTTAAATGAACAAATTATTGCTAAGGAAAAAGAGATTGCTTCTATATTAGCTTTTGTTCAAGTTTCAAATGGTGAATCAGCTTATTTAGAGTATGCTTTTGGAGCTCAAGATTTTACGGATTTTATTTATCGAATTGCTGTTTCTGAACAGCTTACGGCTTATAATAAAAAATTAGTTGATTCTTTTAATGATAATATTAGAGAAAATAAGAAAAAAACGGAAGAGTTAGCAACAAAGAAAGTTCAATTGGCTGAAAAACAAAATAAATTAAAAGGAGAATTAAATAAGATTCAAGTTTCTTTACAAAATTTAGAGGATTTTGCTCTTACGATTGAAGAACAAATTGGGGCTCGTAAATCAGAAATTAAAATATATACTAATAAAGGTTGTAAAGATAATGAGGATATAGATACTTGTGGTCAGGCTTTATTGCCACCGGATACAACATTTTGGCGACCAACGAAAAGAAGTTCAATTACTTCATGGTTTGGTCCAAGGGATTGTTCTGAATCTGGTGTAAGTTGTTATCATTATGGGGTTGATATGTCAACAAGTGGGGCTAATTTAGGTTCTATTCCTATTTATTCAGTAGCTAATGGGATTGTTGTTTATGTTGTAGAATTGGATTATAATAGTAATACTGGGCGCTATAATACAAAATGTGGGGGGCGGAAAGTATATATTCAACATAATGTTAATGGTCGTATATATACAACTGGTTATTTACATTTAAGACAAATTAATGTTAAAGAAGGCCAAACGGTTACTAAAGATACACAAATTGGTGTTATGGGAGGCTATCCTAACGCTAATTATGAATACTGGGATAATTGTTCTACCGGGTCGCATTTGCACTTAGAAATATCAACTGGAACATTTAATGCTGGTACTTATTATTCCTATCGAAGTAGTGCTACTAATTATATTAATATGCCTTATAGTTGGACAGACCGAATAACAAGATATTAATTATCTTGTTTTCTAAAAAGGAGAAAAATGAATAAACAATTAATTGATGAAATTATTAAAGAATTAAATAAACCAATTCCTATATATGTTACTAAAATTAATCCAGATATTTCTTTACCTTTTTATGCAACAAATGGTTCTTCAGGTATGGATATTAAAACGAGTACAGATATTATTATAAAAGCTCATGAAACTGTTTTAATACCAACGGGTTTAAAAATGGCTATTCCACAAGGTTATGAAATACAAATAAGGCCACGAAGTGGTTTATCCTTAAAAACTAATTTAAGAATACCTAATAGCCCTGGAACAATCGATAGTGATTATAAAGATGAAATTAAAATTATCGCTTATAATGCTGGATTAGAAGATATTAAATTTAATAAAAATGATCGTATTGCTCAAATTGTTTTATGTAAAGTTGAAAAAATAACCTTTATTTTAAAAGATACAATTGATGATATTGGTTTTAATCGTGAAGGTGGCTTTGGACATACAGGTACATAATACACCTAAAATAGAAGATTTATGATATAATTAAGTAGAGTTGATTTAAATGAAAAAAGTTTTATTTATAATATTAATTTTATTTGTTATTACTGGTTGTGGTAATAAAGAAGAAAAAAAACCTAAAATAATTGATAATAGCTATTATCAAATTTTTGAGCCTTATAAAGAAGGAAGTAATTATACTTTAAAAGATTATGATATAAATAATGTTGAAAAAATGTTAATGCAATTATCAACTAAATATTTTAAAACTAATAATTCTTTTTTCCAAGAAGGTCAATTTTTAACTAATGAAGAATTAAAAGATTTATTAATTAAATATAATCCGACGGAAGATGTAATAATTGATAATATACCTTTAAAACCTGTTTATATATCAAGTATTGTTGAACAAGATTATTTAGCAACCAATGGTAATATTAAAGGAATTTCGTTAGGTATTATATTAAATAAAGAACAAATATATACTAAAGATAATAAAACTTCTATAAAAATATTAAGTGATGAAGAAGTTCTAAACTATGGTAAATTAAAAGCTCAAGAATTATTAGATTATATGCGAAGTAAAGAAGACTTAAAAAATGTTAAAATAGCTATTGGTTTATATTTAGAAAGTAACGTTAAAGGAGCTTTTAAATATATGGGTCTTAGTGAAAATAAAAAAATTAATTTAGACTTTGTTGATTATAGTTATAAATTATTAGATAGTAATGAAGTTATGAATATCGATCTTAAAAATTATAATAATATTAGTCAAATTGAAAATAAATTAAATACTTTTCATCTTTATACAAATGCTATTGGTTTATATCAAAAAAATAATTTAATAAGTGTTGAAATAAGTATTGAACAAAATTATTTAAAACAAGCTGAAATATTAAATATAATTAGTATAATAAATCAATATTTAGATACTTTTGATAGTTATATTAATATAAAAGTTTATTTGAAAAGTGAAAATAAAATAAAAGCTTTTATTAGTAAAAAAGCTAATGAAATAGAAACGTATATATTGGAGGGATAAAATGAATATTACAAAGGAACAAGTTGAACATATAGCTACTTTAGCTAAATTGAATATTGAAGAATCAGCTGTTTTAAAATATCAAGAACAATTGGGTGATATTTTAAATGAAATTGAAAAAATAATGGCTGTTAATATTGATGAAGATATTATGATTAGTCCAAGTTCTAATCGTAATAATTATAGTAGTGATATTATAGGAACGCACATCAGTAGAAAAGATGCTTTTAAAAATGCTAAAAGGGTTATGGGCGACTATATTGTTGTTCCAAAGGTGGTTGAATGAAATATTTAGATTTAAGTATAAAAGAAATAAATGAATTATTAAAAAATAAAACCATTAAACCAGTTGATTTAGTAAAAGAAGCTTTAGATAAAATAAAGAATTCTAATTTGAATTGTTTTATAACGTTAAATGAAAAGGCTTTAGAAGAAGCTATGGCTTTAGAAGATAAAGAAGTTGATAATTTATTATTTGGTTTACCTATTGCTATTAAAGATAATATTGTTACTAAAGATTTAAAAACAACTGCAGCAAGTAAGATGTTAGAAGATTTTATGCCTATTTATGATGCTAGTGTTATTAAAAAAATAAAAGATAAACATATGATTATTATTGGTAAAACTAATATGGATGAGTTTGCAATGGGTTCAACGGGGGAAACAAGTTATTTTGAAAATACTTTAAATCCTTGGGATAATACGTTAACACCAGGTGGTTCTAGTAGTGGTAGTGCTGCTTGTGTTGCTAGTGGAATTACTCCATTAGCTTTAGGAACTGATACTGGTGGTTCAATTAGACAACCTGCTAGTTTTTGTGGTTTAGTTGGTCTAAAACCAACTTATGGAACGGTAAGCAGATATGGTTTAATTGCTTTTGCTTCTAGTTTAGATCAAATAGGACCTATGACTAAGAATGTTTATGACAATGCACTTGTTTTAAATGCCATAAGTGGTTATGATGAAAATGATTTAACTAGTTCTAAAGATAGTCTTAATGATTATACAACCTTAATTGGTCAAGATATTAAAAATTTAAATATAGCTATTCCTAATTATTATATGAGTGATGTTATTGATAACGAAGTTAAAACTAATATTAATAAAATTATTATCTTGTTAGAAAAAAAGGGTTGTAAAATTAATTATATTGATATTGCTTATTTGGAATATGCTGTTCCTTTATATCAAATTATTGCTTTAAGTGAAGCAAGTAGTAATTTAGCCCGTTATGACGGCGTTAAATATGGTATTGATTCTAAGGAAGATACAATGGAAGCTATTTATAAAGATACAAGAAGTAATGGGTTTGGAAATGAAGTTAAAAGAAGAATTATGATTGGTTCTTATATTTTAAGTGGTTCTAACGCCGATAAATATTATTATAAAGCTTTAAAAATAAGAAAAAAAATGACAGATAGTTTTAAAGAAAATTTAGCTAAATATGATTTGATTATTGGTCCAACTAATACTAATGTGGCTTATAAATTAGGTGTTAAACAAGATGATGTTTTAAAAAGTTTTTATGATGATATATTAACAATACCTGTTAATATGGCTGGGTTACCAGGTTTATCAATGCCAATAGGTTTTAATCATGATCATTTACCAATTGGTATGCAAATAATTGGTAATTATTTCAAAGAAGATAAGATATATCAATTAGCTTATGCTATTGAAAAAGAATTAAACTTAGATACAAAACCTAAGGGGGTAAAATAATGAAACCAACAATAGGTATTGAAGTCCATGTTGAATTAAAAAGTATGGCTAAAATGTTTTCAAAAAGTAAAAATAATTTTAAAGATAGTCCTAATACTAATATTAGCATTATTGATTTAGGTTATCCTGGGGCTTTACCAAGATTAAATAAAGGGGTTATTGATATGGCTTTAAAGGCTTGTTTAGCTTTAAATTTACATATTAATCGCCATATTCATTTTGACCGTAAGAATTATTTTTATCCAGATTTACCTAAAGGTTATCAAATTACACAAAATGATACACCAATTGGTTATGATGGTTATTTAGAAATTGAAAATGATAAAAAAGTTATTATTGAACGGTTACATATGGAAGAAGATACTGCTAAAAGTATGCATACTAATATGACTTTACTTAATTACAATAGAGCTGGGGTTCCTTTAATTGAAATTGTAACAACACCTTGTCTTAATAATGGTAAAGAAGCAATGTTATATTTAGAAAAATTAAGAGAAATCTTATTATATTTAGGTGTAAGTGACGTTAAAATTGAAGAAGGTAGTATGCGTTGTGATGTTAATGTTTCAATTAGTGATACTGATAAATTAGGAACTAAATGTGAAGTTAAAAATATTGGTTCAATAAGTAATGTTGGTTTAGCTATTGATTATGAAGTGAAAAGACAAGAAGAATTAATTAAACAAGGAATAATTTTAAAAGAAGAAACTAGACGTTTTGATGATAAAACCAATACAACTGTTTTAATGCGTTATAAAGAAACGGGTAATGATTATCGTTATTTTCCAGAACCTGATATTCCTTATGTTGATATAACGGATAGTTGGTTAGAGGAAATTAAAAAAAACATGCCAATTCTAACAGATGTTTTAAAAAAGAAGTATGAAAAATTAAATATAAATAATAATAATATTAATAATATTATTAGTAATATTAATCTTTGTCATTTTTTAGAAGAAGTAATTGATAAATGTAATCCAGTTATTGCTAGTAATTTATTAACGGGAGAAATATTATCTTATTTAAATAAAAATATAATTAAAATAGAAG
>JAVXGE010000009.1:0-20028 GCA_036657555.1 Bacilli bacterium | reverse complement strand
TTATATTAGCAACTGGTAACAGCTTAGACCTATTTGGTAAAACTATTATTGCTGATAAAGAATATCCAGCTTTAAACATTTTAGATTATACAATTAAACAAGACAAAAGAATAATTAGTGAAGTTTATTTAAACAGTAACGTTAGTAATAAAATAATTGGTTTTAAAAATACTAATAGTTATATTGATAAAATTGAATATCCTTTATTTGAAAGTGATAGTTTTAAATATCATAATTTATATGCAACTTATGTTTTAGGACCTATTTTAGTTCGTAATCCTGATTTTTTTAAGTATTTTATTACTAAATTAATAGCTAAAAAATTAAAATTAGATTTAAAACTAGAAACAAAAGCTTATAAAACCTTTATTGCCAATTTTAAACAAGAATAATTTTTAGCTGTTAAGGAGTGTATTATGGAACCAAGTAGTAATGTTTTAAGTTTAGCTAAAACTAATATTGAAATAAGAAATAAATTAATTGAAGAAAATATTGACTTAGTAAAAAATATTGCTAAGTCTTATTTGAATATGGGTCTAGATTATGATGATTTAGTTTCTGAAGGCCTTTTAGGTTTAACCGAAGCACTTATAAATTATGATGAAAATAGCCCTATTATGGCCTCTTATTGGATAAAAGAAGCCATATTAAAAGCCCTTTACAAAAAGCCTAAAGATATTATTTCTAAAGAAGAATTTACGGATGATGAAAATATAATCACTAACAATTTATTAAAACTAAATGTTATGCAATTTTTAAATTCTTTACCCATTAAAGAAAAAAACGTTTTAATTTTAAGATATGGATTAAATAATGGGATACCTTTAACAATTAAACAAGTAAGTAAAACTTTAAATTTGACCATTGATTGGACAAGAAAATTAGAACAAATTGCCTTAAATAAATTACGTAAATTGGATAAAATATCTTCTTTTTCTCTTTATATGGATAATCCTGATAAATGTTTAGTTAAATTAAAACTTTATAAAATAGCAATGTATGTTAAAAATAAAGCTAGTTTAGCTAATATTGTTGCTTATTATTTAATTAAACAATTTCCTAATATGGATGAAGTTGTAGCTTATTATAATTATTTTAATCAAAATAAAGAACAAATAATTAATGAAATTATTAGTAATCTTAGTATGGAAAACCGGCTTGATTTAGGCTTTTCATATCATACCGATTTATATAAAACTATTTTATTTGAAAATGTTTCTACTAAACAAATTAAATTAATTATTGATTTTATTATTAATAAACTACAGCAAGAAGTTAAAACTCTTTAAAAGGATAGATAGAAATATTAGGTTGCTAAAAAATTGGTTTTGTTATAAAATATATAATGAGGAGATAATGAGTATGAAAAAAGCATTTACTTTAATTGAATTGATTGGGGTTATTATATTATTAGGAATAATTGCAATATTAGCTTTTCCACCAGTTTTAAACCTTATTAGAGGTACTAAAGATCAGCTGGATGAAGCATCTAAAAAACTTATTTATGCGGCTAGTAGTCAATATACAAGTCAATATAAAGATGATTTACCATTGACTAATGGTAATGTTTATTGCATTACTTTAACTGATTTAATCAAAGAAGAATATTTAACTAAAGCACTTGTTGATGAAAATAAAGAAACATTATCTTTAACTAGTAAAGTTAAAATCAGTATTAATAATAATCAATATGAATATGTTATGGACGATAAATGTGTTGAAAATAAGCCGTTGATTATAGCTTCTGATGAATTAAAAAAGAAAGTCATAAAAGAAAACACTTTAGTTGGCGATAATGGTGATGGATTATATAAAGTAACCCATACTGATAAAACAGTTGATTATCGTTATATTGGTAAAACTGTTAATAATTATATAACTTTTAATGGTGAACCATGGCGTATAATTGGTATTTTCGATGGTAAATTAAAACTAATTAAAGCTGAAAAATTACCAACAACAATGGCTTGGGATACAAAGAATGTTAATAATTGGAAAACATCCTCATTACAAGCTTATTTAAACATTGACTATTATAATAGTTTAAAAGCAGAAGCTAAAACTAAAATAGCTACGGTAAGTTATAACCTAGGCGGTAGTCCTAGTATGAATATGAATAAAGAAGGCGCTTATTTATCAGAGCGGGGAACAAATGTTTTTGCAGGAAACCCACCCGTAATAGAGAATACTAAAATAGCCTTAATGTATCCAAGTGATTATGGATATGCAGCAAAATCTACATGTACAGTAAATTTGGAAAATTATAATGATACTTTATGTGTTAATGGAAATTGGATATATAATACTAGTATTGAATGGGCTTTATCGCATAATTCTGGCAATGCTAATAAGGCTTCATTTGTCTATTCGGCAGGCTTTATTTATAATGATCATCTTGTGAATTCTCTTTATAGTGTTCGGCCTGTTTTATATCTTCATTCTCAAATAGAAATTATAAGTGGCGATGGAAGTTCAGCAAACCCTTATGTTTTAAAATAGAATGTGAAAACTTTTAAAAAAACGATAGCAAAAGATAAAAAGAAATTGTAATTATAAAAAAAATGTGGTAGAATAATAAGCAGGTGATAAAAATGGTCGGTTTAAATGAAATTGGTAGTACATTAAATTCCAATCCATATTTAACTAACGACATCAAAGAGAATTTTTTGGAATTGATAGGTATTTTTAATAAGAATTTTAAAAATATTAATCTTACAAATTTAAATGAACGATTAAAGACTTTAAAAGTTATTAGAGGAAGTAAGTTTTTAATAAGAACATCATCATTTTATGATGCTATTAGTAATGAATTATTATTAAGTTTGACAAAGATTAATGATGACATAGATTGTAAACATATTTTAATGCGTGAATTATTAAATATAATAACGGCTAAGGATAATTTTACAGGTTTTAACAAAGATAATGCTTATGAAGCATTAAATATTGGTTATACGGAAATACTAGCTAATTATTTAGTTGGTAATGAAGAAAAATGCGAATATGAAGATGAAATTATAGCAACTAATATGATTGCTAAAGTTGTTGGTAGTGATATATTGTTTAAAGCCTATTTTACTAATGATGCAACTTTGATAATGAATCAAGTTTGTTAAAGGAGAATTATTTATGAGTTTTATGAATATTATGCGAGTAATGAATAATGGGTTAAATAATGAAAGTACTTTAGTTATGTTATATCCGATGATTACTAAATTATGTTTAGAAAAAAAACCGGAGCAAATTGGTAATGTAATAGAATGGATGCTTGGTGAAGAAGTTTTAAGTAAACCACATCCGGGATTAAATGATATTGTTGGTGTGTGTAAAGGTGTTGTAACACCTAGTATTGAACAAGTAAGAGTAAGATAAGCGTTGATGAAGAAATAGTAATAAAAATAATTATTTTAAAGAAAGCTAGTGGTTGATGGAAACTAGTAATAATTTTTTATGAATTCGCCTTTTAAGCTTCATTTTAAATGACGGTAACGCGTTATAGTTTTGAGGTAGATATTGTCTACAAATTAAGGTGGTACCACGGTAAATCACGTCCTTATTATAGGGCGTTTTTTTTATAGGAGGAAATATGGAAGAAGAAGTTAAAAAAATCAAAGAGGAAGTTTTAAATAAAATAGAAAGTATTAATGATGTAAAAATTTTATATGATTTAAAGGTAGCTTATTTAGGCAAGAAAGGGATAGTTTCTGTTTTAATAGCTAATATGAGTAATTTAGATATTGAAGAAAAGAAAAGAATTGGTTCTCTTTTAAATGTTTTAAAAAATGAGTTGAATATTTTATTTGATAATCAAAATAAAAAGATTGAGTTAGATATTTTAAATAAAAAATTACAAAATGAAAAGATTGATATTAGTTTACCAAGTACTAGTGTACCGGTAGGTAGTGCCAATATTTTAGAAAAGTTTATTGAAGATATGGAAGAATTATTGATGAGTATGGGTTATGATGTTGTTGAAGGTCCAGAAGTGGAGAAAGATTTATATAATTTTGAGTTATTAAATTTACCTAAAGGTCATTCAGCTCGTGATGCTCAAGATACTTTTTATATTAAAGATGAAGCCCTTTTACTTCGTAGTCAGACTTCACCAGTTCAAGTAAGGACAATGTTAGAAAAAGATGGTAAACAACCGATAAGAATTATTTGTCCTGGCAAAACTTATCGTAGAGATAATGATGATGCAACGCATTCTCATCAATTTACCCAAATGGAAGGTTTATTAATTGATAAAAATATATCTTTAGCTAATTTAAAAGCAACCTTTGATATTATAGCAAAACATTTTTTTGGTGATAAAAGACAAACGAGATTTCGACCTTCTTATTATCCTTTTACAGAACCAAGTGTGGAATTAGATATTAGTTGTTTTAAATGTGAAGGTAAGGGTTGTAGTATTTGTAAAAATACAGGTTGGATAACAGTTGGAGGAGCAGGAATGGTTCATCCTAATGTTTTAAAAAATTGTCATTATGATCCTAATATTTGGACAGGCTTTGCTTTTGGTTTTGGTGTTGAAAGATTAGCTATGTTAAAATATGATATAAGTGATGTTCGAACTTTTTATACAAATGATTTAAGAAATAAAACCACTTATGATAGAAAGGATAATTAATTATGAAGATAAGTACTAATTGGATTAAAGATTATGTTGCTTTAGATGATATTGATTTAAATGTTTTAGCTAATAAAATAACAACTACCGGTGTTAATATTGAAGAAGTAACAACAACTTATATTAATAATTTAGTAATAGGAGAAGTAAAAACTTGTGTTAATCATCCTAATTCTAATCATTTACATGTATGTACAGTTGATATTGGTAGTGAAATATTACAAATTGTATGTGGGGCTTTTAATGTAAGACCTAATTTAAAAGTTATTGTTTCTAAGGTGGGAGCGATTTTACCCGGTAATAAATTAATTGAAAAAGGTCTTATTCGGGGCGTCGAATCAAATGGTATGATTTGTGCTTTATGTGAATTAGGTTTTGAAGATGATGGTAAATATCCTGATGGGATTGAAGAATTACCATCTGATGTTAAAATAGGAACTGATGCAATGGATTATTTAAAAACGGGTGATACCGTTTATACTTTAGATTTAAACCCTAACCGTAATGATTGTTTATCACATTTAGGGTTTGCTTATGAAGTAGCTAGTGTAATCGGTAAAAAAGTTAAAGAACCTGATACAAATTATAAGGAAATAGATAAATCAATTAAAGATTTAGTTACTTTAGAAGTTAAAACTGATGCTTGTTTATCTTACAATACTAAAATTGTCCAAGATGTTGTTATAGGTCCAACACCGGAATTTATTAAACAAAGATTATTAGCTTGTGGTATGCGGTCAATTAATAATGTTGTTGATATTAGTAATTATATAATGCTTGAATATGGTCAACCTTTACATTTTTTCGACAAAGATAAATTAGGTGATAAAATAATAATTCGTAAGGCTATGAATGAAAAAATTATTACTTTAGATAAAAAAGAAAGACACTTAAATAGCGATGATATTGTTATAGCAAATGATAAAGAAAGTGTTTGTATTGCTGGGGTGATGGGCGGATTAGATACAGAAGTTGATAATAATACTAAAAATATTTTAATTGAAAGTGCCATATTTAATCCTTATGATATTCGTTATACATCAATTAAATTAGATTTGATCAGTGAAGCTTCAATAAGATATAATAAGAAATTAAATCCTGATTATGCTTTATTAGCTTTAAACAGAGCTTGTCATTTATTAGAAAAATATGCATCAGGTCAAGTTTTAAAAGATGCCATTATTTATAACAAAACAACTTCAAAAGAAAAAAAAGTTAGTGTTACTATTGACCAAATAAATAATTTATTAGGTCTTACTTTAACTAAAGAAGATATTGTTAATTGTTTAGATAGATTAGCTTTCAAATATGTTATTAAAGATACTACATTTGAAGTAACAATTCCTAATCGAAGAATGGATATTGAAGAAAATAGTGCTGATATAATTGAAGAAATAGGACGTTTATATGGTTTTGATAATATAACAGCTCATATTCCTATATTAGAAACAAAACAAGGACAATATATTGGTAATGTTAAATATCGTAAATTAATTTCTAAACGCTTAAGAAGTTTAGGTTTAAATGAAACTAGAACATATACTTTAATTAGCGAAAGTGATAATGAATTATTTAAATTTAATCGTGGTGAAGTTATTAAATTGTTAAAACCTTTAAGTAACGATAAAACAATTGTAAGACAAAGTATTATACCATCATTATTAAATGTTATTGATTACAATAAAACTCGTGGTTTAAATGATGTTATGATTTATGAAATTGCTAATACTTATAGTAATGAATCAGTTGAAAATACAAAAATAGCTATCGCTTTAAAAGGTAATTATCTTAATAATAATTGGCATAAAGTCAAGGTTAATGTTGATTTTTATTTAGCTAAAGGTATAGTTGAAAATTTATTAAATTATTTAGGCTTTCAAAATAGATATACTTTCGAACTAGGACCAATTGATAGTATGCATCCAGGAGTTAGTGCTTTAATTTGTTTAGATCATAAACCAATTGGTTATTTAGGTAAAGTAATGCCTAATATAACGAAAGATAATATCTATGTTATTGAAATGAGTATGAACGAATTAGTTGATAAAGGTATTAATTCTATAAAACACAAAGAATATTCTAAATATCCCTTAATTAATAAAGACTTAGCTTTTATTATTAAAAAAGATATTCCTGCTTCTAAAATTATGGAAGTTATTAAAAAAGCCGGTGGTCGTTTATTAACTAATATTGAAGTATTTGACGTTTATGAAGGTTCTAACTTAAATGATGATGAAAAATCAATCGCTTATGCTTTAACTTTTAGTGATCCTACTAAAACTTTAACAGATATGGAAGTTAATACTTTATTTGATAAAATTATTAAAGAAGTTGAATTAAAAACAAAGGCTAAACTAAGAAGCATTTAGCTTTTTTTTTATTTCATTACCAACCTTTTTATGATACAATATTAACAGAGGTGTTAGCAATGTCGAAAATAAAAATAATGGATGAAATATTAGCTAATAAAATAGCCGCTGGAGAAGTAGTTGAAAGATGTGCTAGCGTTGTTAAAGAATTAGTTGAAAATAGTATTGATGCCCAAAGTAGCGATATTAAAATTGAATTAATTGAAGCTGGAACAACTTCTATCAAAGTAACTGATGATGGATTAGGTATGGATAAAGAAGATGCTATTTTAGCCTTTAATCGACATGCAACAAGTAAAATAACTGATGAGGATGATTTATACCGTATTAACACATTAGGCTTTAGAGGTGAAGCCTTAGCTAGTATAGCTAGTGTTAGTAATATTACTCTAAAAACTAGTACAGGTTTACTAGGAACGATAGTTGTTATTAAAGGCGGTAAAGTTATTAGCGTTACTAACGGTGATGCTCGTAAAGGAACAAGTATTGAAGTAAAAGAACTTTTTTATAATACTCCGGCCCGCTTAAAACATATGAAAAGTTTATATGCAGAATTAGCTAGTATAACAGAATATATTAGTAAATTAGCTCTATCTCATGTTGACATTAGATTCACACTCATTAATAACGGTAATGTTTTAATAAAAACTGATGGTAGTGGCTTACTTCTTAAAGCTATTAATAATATTTATGGAATTGAAGTTACTAAAAAAATGTTAGAAGTACAAGCTTTAGACGGTGATTATGAAATAAATGGTTATATTAGTTTACCTCAAATGCATAGGTCTAGCCGCAATCATATTATTACTTTAGTTAACGGTCGCGTTGTTAGAAATATTGATTTAAATAGAGTTATCAACGATTCTTATCACTCTTATAAACCGGATAATCGTTATCCAATTGTTGTTTTAAATATTTTAGTTGATCCAAGTTTAATCGATGTTAATATCCATCCAACTAAAATGGATATTAAGTTTAGTAAAATGGAAGAATTATTAGATTTAGTTAAAAACATGATAATTATAAAATTAAAAAAACAAGTTTTAATACCAGAAGTTGACATTATAACACCAATTTATGAAAATAATGTAATTATTAATGATGTTTATATAAAAGAAACTGTTAATAAAATAACGGATGAAAAACCTGCTTATGAAAATTCTGTTTATGAAGAACAAGTTTTAGAACTAGATAGAGTAAGTGAACCAATTGAAGTATATGATACTAATAAAAGATTACCAGAATTATACCCAATTGGGGTAGTTCATGGGACTTATATTGTTTGTCAAAATGAATTAGGAATGTATTTAATTGATCAACACGCAGCTAAGGAAAGAGTTAATTATGAATTATTTAAAGAAAATTTAGGTCATCCACTTAAAAAAAGTATTAATTTAATAATTCCTTTAACTATCGAACTAACAAGTAGTGAAAATATTATTATAAAAGAAAACTTTCCTTTATTAATTGATATGGGCTTTGAAATTGAAGAATTTGGTCTTAATTCAATTGTTATAAAAGCTCATCCTACTTGGTTACCAAGTGGTTATGAAAATGATGCAATTAGAAAGATATTAGATGTTGTTTTAGAAAAAGAAAAAGACTTTGATATAACAAAGTTTAATGAAAAAATAGCAACCTCTTTAGCTTGTAAATTAGCTATTAAAGCTAATATGAAGATTAGTATTAATGAGATGGAGTGTTTAATTAATTCTTTAAGGAAGTGTGCTAATCCATTTAATTGTCCACATGGACGACCAACGATAATATATTATTCTAATTATGATTTAGAAAAATTATTCAAAAGAAGTGGTTTTGAAAATTTGAAATAAGAACTTTTATTTTAAAAAATATTATATTTATTAAGTAGTTATAAAATATTCAAATTGAATATTTTTTTTTGCTTAAATAGGTCTATTATTTACATAAATATAATAGAATGTACAAGCAGTTATAAATAAAGGAGCTATATATGAATAATAAAACAATCTTTATAGATAATCTTCCTAAGGTTTTATTAAAAGAAAGACAAGAAGAATTATTTAATTTATGTAAAAGTAATAATGATGCTAGAAATGAATTAATTGTTAGTAATATTAGATTAGTTTTATCAATTATAAAGAATAGATATAATAATACTTTTTGTGACCAGGATGATTTAATTAGTATAGGTTTAATAGGCTTAATAAAAGCTGTAGATAGTTTTGATATAACAAAAAAAAATCAATTTTCAACTTATGCTGGAAGGTGTATTGAAAATGAGGTTTTAATGTATTTAAGGAAAAATAAAAAATCAAATAATAATATAAGTTTATCAATGCCATTAGGCTTTGAAGATGATGATAAAACAATTGCTGATTATTTAGAAGATATAGAAGGGGATATTATTTTCAACTATGAAAATAAAGAAGAATTGGAAGAATTAAAAATTATTTTAATAAAAATGGATAATAAACTTTCTTATAAAGAAAAGATGTGTATTACTTTATTTTTTGGCTTTAAAGATAATATTAAATATTCTCAAGAAGAAATAGGAAAAGTACTTAACTTATCACGTCCTTATATTTCAAGAATTATAAAAAGAACATTGATAAAATTAAAAGATGAAATTATAGGTAATAATGATAAAAGATTAGTTAAAGATAAATAAAATATGATATAATAAAGGAAGTTGAGGTGAAATAATGAGACTTAGTGAACAATTTTTTTATACAATTAGAGAAGATATTAAAGATGAAGAAACAGTAAGTGGTAATTTATTAGTTAAAAGTGGAATGGTTAAAAAGGTAAGTAATGGTATTTATATGTATATGCCATTAGGTTTAATGGTTCTTAGAAATATTGAAAAGATTATTCGTGAAGAAATGGATAATACTGGAGCTAGTGAATTACTTATGCCTAATTTATTACCAGAAGATGTCTATATTAATAGTGGTCGTCGAAATAATTTTGGCCATGATATGTTTAGTCTAAAAGATCGTTTTAATCGTTCTTTAGTTTTAGGTCCTACGCATGAAGAATTTTTTGTTGAAGCTGCTAAAATGAAAATTAAATCTTATAAAGATATGCCTTTTAACATTTATCAAATAGGTAATAAATATCGTGATGAACCACGACCTAGATTTGGATTAATTAGGGTTCGTGAATTTTTTATGAAGGATGCTTATAGTTTTGATAAAGATATTGAAGCTTTAGATGTAAGTTACGCTAAAATGTTTCAAGCTTATAAAAAAATATTTGATAAAATAGGTTTAAATTATCGAATCGTAACGGCTGATACAGGTGTTATGGGCGGTCTACTTTCTGAAGAATTTCAAGCGATAAGTGATATTGGTGAAGATGTTTTAGTTCTTTGTAAGTGTGGTTATGCATCTAATATAGAAGTGAGTAAATGTGTTATTCATAAAGAAAAAGAAGAAAAATTAAAAGATAAAATTTTAGTTCATACTCCTAATTGTAAAAAGATTAAAGAAGTAGCAACGTATTTAGATGAAGATATTAATAAGTTTGTTAAAACTTTGATTTACAACATTGATGATAAATTGTATGCTTGTTTAGTAAGTGGTAATCGTGACATAAATGAAACAAAATTACGTAAATTGTTAGATGCTAAAAATGTTATGTTAGCAAGTGAAGAAGATGTTATTAAAGTAACTAAAGCTGAAGTTGGTTTTGCTGGACCAATTGGGTTAGATATTACAATTATTATTGATAATGATTTATTATATAAATATAACTATATTGTTGGTGCTAATAAAACGGATTATCATTATAAAAATGTTAATACAAAAGATTTTGAATATCAATATATTGGAGATATTAAAAATGTTTTAGAAGATGATACTTGTCCATTGTGTGGTAAAAAACTATCATTTGCACATGGTATTGAAGTTGGTAATACTTTTAAACTAGGAACTAAATATTCGAAAGCTTTAGATTTAAATTATTTAGATGAACATAATCTTTTACAACCGGTGGTTATGGGTTGTTATGGGATTGGTTTAGGAAGAATAATGGCTAGTATAGCCCAACAAAATAATGATGAAAATGGTCTTATTTGGCCTAGTATTATTGCTCCTTTTAAAGTAGGTATTATTCTTATTAATAAAGAAGACGATAAGCAAAGAAGTATTGCTAATGCTCTTTATAATGAAATAAAAAGGAATAATATTACAGTTATGTTAGATGATAGAGATGAACGACCTGGGGTTAAATTTAACGATATTGATTTAATTGGTATTCCATATCGAATTACCGTTGGTAAAAAAGTAGTTAATGATTTAGTTGAATTAAAAATAAGAAAAACAAATGAAGTAATTGATATTCATGTTAATGACATTGTTAAAAAAATTAATGAATTAGGACTTTAATTCGACAAAATATCACTATTATCATAGTGTATGATAATGATGGTGATGAAGATGAAAAAATATTTAGTGACAATTATTATTTCTTTAGTTATAGGATTTTTATTATCAAATTATATACTTAAACAATATGATGATAAAATAATACCTGTTTTTGGTGGAACTACTAATGTTTATTTAATTCAACAAGGAGTATACTCTAATATGAAAAGTATGCAAGATAATACTTCTAAAATAGCTGATTATATTTATATGGTAAAAGATAATTTATATTATGTATATGTTGGTATGACTTTAGATAATAATAATGCGACTAAATTACAAACTTATTTTGAAAATAAAGGATTAAAGACTATTATTAAAAATATTTCCATGACTGATAAAACCTTCCTTAAAAGCTTAGAAGAATTTGATAAAGTTATCAAAGAAACAAATGATGATATGACAATTAAAGAAATTTGTAAGCAAATTTTAAGCAAATATAAGGGAGAAGAAAATGAAAATAAAGGAAATACCCATTAATGATCGACCACGCGAAAGATTGATTAATAAAGGGGTAAATGTTTTAAGTAATGAAGAATTATTAGCTATTATTATAAAAACTGGTACTAAAGATTTATCAGTTAAGGAATTAGCTAATGAAATATTAAAAAAATTAAAAGATTTTCGCGATTTAAAAGATTTAAATATTGAAACTTTTTTAAGTGTTAAAGGAATAGGTAAAGCTAAGGCTTGCGAATTAATGGCAGCAATTGAATTAGGTAAAAGATTAAATTTAAAATTAGAAAATATTAAAGAAATAAAAATAAGTAATGCTCACAGTATTTATGACTATTATAAAAATATTTTAAGTGATAAAAAACAAGAATGTTTTTACTGTGTTTATTTAGATACTAAAAGTCATATTATAAAAGATAAATTGTTATTTGTTGGGTCGATTAATGAAAGTTTAGTTAGACCTCGTGAGATTTTTAAAGAAGCATATTTACTTAATGCGTCTTCAATAATTTGTGTGCATAATCATCCATCAGGTAGTTGTAATCCTAGTGATAATGATATAAATATAACGAAACAATTAGCTTCCGTTGGCTCTTTAATGGGTGTTAAAATACTAGACCACATTATTATTGGAGATGACTATTTTAGCTTTGTAGAACATGGTTTATTGTAATATAATGAATTAAGAAGGTGTTGGAAGTGGAAGAATTAATTGTTTATAGTATTTTTAAAATTATTGGTATAGCAATGCTTGTTTTTGTTGGTGTATTGGTAGTTATAGTTTTAATTGTTAAAATTAAAAAAAATCTTAGATATAAAACATCAATTATAAATACTTTTAAAAATAATAAAGGTATAAAAGAAAATGCAATGATTATCGATAGTTTAAATAAAATAAATACTTACAATAAAATAATTTCTTTAACAAATGGTGTTATTTATATTGATAAAAGTGGTTTATATGTTATTAAATTATTTAAAGGAAAAGGTGTTTTAAAAGGCGACTTAAATGATGAACAATGGTTTTATAACAATATGAAAACCATTAATCCATTTAACATCAAAGGTGATTATAATTATATAATAAGTGAATTTAATTTAGCTATTGAAGTTACACAAGTTGATATTGTAACTTTAAGTCAATTAACTTTTAAAATAGGTCGAAATTTAAACAATAATGATAAATATAATACTGTTCAAATTGATGAGTTATATTTAAAATATGTTAATGAAAATTAAAGAAAGCGTAAAATAATGTCAAATTATACGATATTGCTTGCTTTATCACTATAAAAAGCTTATTATCAATATAGGGGAAGGTGATTTAATGATATATCCATCTATCGACAAACTTCTTAATCAAGTAGGGTCAAAATATTTATTAGTTAATATTGTTTCAAAACGAATTAAAGAAATGAAAGCCAATAATTATTATCAACTTAAAGAAACAGAATACATGTCTAAAACACCATTAGGTAGAGCTTTGGAAGAAGTAGCTAAAAATAAAATAATTACTAAAGAAAACTGATATTTCAGTTTTTTTATTATTGACAAACGAAAATTCGTATGTTATAGTTTATAAAGTGTTATGAAGGAAAGAAAGTGTTAAATTTGAAAATTGTTAAAATTAAAAAAGTTGGTAAAAAATATAATATTTTATTTGATGATACAACTAAAATAACAACTTTTGATGATGTTATTATAAACAATAGTTTATTATTTGATAAAGAAGTTGATCAAAAATTATTAGATAAAATAATTCATGAAAATAGTTACTATGATTTATATTATAAAGCTGTTAATTATATAAGTCATAAATTAAGAAGTGAAAAAGAAATTAATCTATTTTTACAAACAGATATTAAAACAAAACAAAAAATAATAAATAAATTAAAACAGATTGGGTTAATAAATGATTTGAATTTTACGAAAGCTTATATTGCTGATAAGTTTAATTTATCTAATTTAGGTCCTTATAAAATTAAAAAAGATTTGTTAGAACACGATATTGATAGTTCTATTATTGATGATGAATTAACTAAAATTGATGATGATTTAATTATTAATAAAATAAATAAGTTAATTACTAAACAAATTAAAAATAGTAAATATGCTGGTTTTTATTTAAAACAAAAAGTCATTAATTATATAGTTAATTTAGGATTTGATAAAGAAATGATTATTAATTTATATGATAATTTTAAATTCGATAATACCAGTTTAATTCAAAAAGAATATGATAAATTATTTAAAAAACTTTCTAATAAATATAATAGCTTTGAACTAGAAAATAATATTAATAAAAAATTATATGCTAAAGGTTTTAAGCAAGATGAAATAAAGGGTATAAAAAAAGTTTAACTTTAAGTTAAGCTTTATTTTTTTAAATTATTTAGGGTAGCTTGGTAAGCATTTTTAATAACGTCATCATGGATTACAATATTATATTTTTCTCTTAAACCTGACCAATAAACAAAATTAGCATTTTCAGCAGCTAATAATTCATTAGCAACTTTATCAATAACTTTATCTTTAACTTTATCTAAAGTAGGTTTCTCTTTTTGACTAACTTTATAAATAATATGATAACCATATTCTGTTTCAACAGCTTCTGGTGTAAATTTACCAGTTTCTAGTTTTAAAGAAGCTTCCCAAAATTCTTTAACTAAACCACTATCATTAGTAAAGTTTTCAATTAAACCACCTTGACTAGCCGAACCAGTATCATCAGATTTTTCTTTAGCTAATTTAGTAAAATCAGCTTCTAAATTAGTGCTTTTCTTTAATTGTTCAATTAATTCTTTAGCTTCATTTAAAGCTTTAGTTTTAGCTTCTTTTTTTTGATCAGCTGTCATGTCATCTTTGACATCAGGCTTGATTAAAATATGACGAGCTGTTATTTCTCCAAAAATATTATCTTTATAATATTTATTAATTTCTTCATCTTTAATAACATCATTTTTTAAATATTTTGTTAAAATTAACTTTTGTTGATAACTTTTAATTAAAGCATTCATTAATTCGTCATCAGTTTTATAACCGTAATTAGCTAAGAAAGCTGACCAATTAGAACTATAATAAGTTTTATAAGTGTCAAATTCGTTTTTAGCACTCTTTTTAGCTTCTTCTTTCATTTCATCGGTTATTTCTTTACTAGTTATTAGTTCATCAACCATACCAACTAAAACACTAGTACCATAATCTTTCTTCAAGGCATCAAATAACTCATTAGCTGTAAATTGTTTACCATCAATTTGAGCAACAATTTCCTGACCATTTTCTAATTTTGGAACCTTCTTACATCCAGTAAGTAAAAGTGGGATACATAATAATAATAATAAATATTTTTTCATAATTTTTTCCTTTCCTTCCATATGACTTATTAATTATAACAAAAAAAAATTAAAAAAACAATATTTAATTCGTAACTACGCACAAAAAACACATTTTCCCATACAATAAGGTGAAAAGATAAATAAAGGAGGATGATTAATATGTGTTGTAATAATGGAATATCTGGAGCTGCTATCGTTTTAGTACTTTTTATTCTTTTAATAATCATACTTGGAGCTTACATCTAAGATAAAAGGAGGTAGTATTTATGTCATGTGAAAAAAAAGAAACGGCAATGCCAACTAAAAAAAATAGTTGTGATTACGTTATAGTTATTGTATTGTATATTTTATTAGCTATTATTTTAGGCGCTTGCCTAAGATAACAAGGGGATTAGTTCCTCTTTTTATTTTAAATAAAAAATATTATATAAAAAACATAAAAACCCTTTACAAAAATTAATAAAAAGAGTAAAATAGTGGTATACCGTGGTTAGAAGTGGTGAAAAGTGGGTGATAATATGTTTATGGGTGAGTATCATCATACAATTGATGAAAAAGGAAGAATTATAATTCCTTCAAAATTTAGAGATGAATTAGGGGAAGAATTAATTATAACTAAAGGATTAGATGGTTGTTTATTTATTTATTCTAAAGAAGAATGGAATAATATAGCTAAAAAATATAAAGACCTACCTAATACAAAAGATGCCCGTAACTATTTAAGATTCTTTTTATCGGGTGCTATTAATAGTGAATTTGATAAGCAAGGAAGAATTAATATTACGTTACCACTTATAAAGTATGCTGATTTAAGTAAAGATTGTATTATTATTGGAGTTAATGAAAGATTGGAAATATGGAGTAAGAATCGTTTTGAACAATTCTTAAATGATAATGAAGGTAGTATTTCAGATATTGCTGATAACTTATTTGCTCCTAATTTAAAACTATAATGCATATAAGTGTTTTATTAGAAGAATGTTTAAATAATCTAAACTTAAATAATAATAGTGTTGTTATCGATTGTACTTTAGGCTATGGGGGTCATAGTAGTGAAATATTAAAAAGAATACCTGATGGTTTTCTATATGCTTTTGATCAAGATCAAGATGCAATTGATAGTTCATATAAAAGATTAGGGGAAATTAGTAATAATTTTAAAATTATTAAAAGTAATTTTGTTAATTTAAAAAAAGAAGTACCAAAACAAGTTGATGCTATTTTGTATGATTTAGGTGTTTCTAGTCCACAACTTGATGAGGTAAATCGTGGTTTTAGTTTTCATAACGATGCTAAATTAGATATGCGAATGAATCAAGAACAAATATTATCTGCTTATGAAGTTGTAAATAATTATGATTTAGAAAAGTTGATTACTATTTTTAGACAATATGGTGAGGAAAAATATGCGGTAGCTATTGCTAAAGGAATTGTTAAAAATAGACCAATAACAACCACTTTAGAATTAGTTGAAGTTATTAAAAATAATGTTCCAATGAGTTATAAAAAAGAAAAACATCCCGCTCGAAAAGTTTTTCAAGCTATAAGAATTGAAGTTAACGATGAATTAAATGTTTTTGAAAATAGTTTAAGACAAGCTTTAGATTTGATTAAAGTTGGGGGAAGAATTGAAGTTATAACTTTTCAATCTTTAGAAGATCGTATTTGTAAAAGAATTTTTAACGAGGTTAGTAAGATAGATGCAAATTTAAAAAAATTACCGATTATTCCTTTAGAATATCAACCAAAATTTAAAATAATTGGTAATATTGAACCTAATAAAGAAGAATTAAATAATAATAATCGATCACGTAGTGCGAAATTAAGGATTATCGAAAGGGTAAGATAAAATGAAAAGAAAAAAAGGCGGTTTAACAAAAGGGGAAAAAATGTTATACTTAGGAGGAATATTTTGTTTTGGTTTTGCTTTAATAATTAAAGTCTTTTTTGGAGCAAGTATTGGTAATTATAAAATGAGTATTGAAAAAATAAAGTATAAAATTGATGATGAAGCTAAAACCGTTGAAAGTTTAACAATGGAAGTGAATGAATTAACTTCTTTTGATAATGTTCAATCAGTTGTCAAAGATTTAGGATTAGCGTATAATAATGATAATATTGTTGTTATCAATGACTAAGAGGTGAAACAAATGAAAACAAGAAATAAGAAATGGAAAGCTCCCAGTGTTATTTTCTATATATTTCTTTTTTTTATTGGCCTTTTATTTTTACAGTATGTTTATTTAACTATTTTTCCTAATTTATATGGTATTAATATGAAAGAGTTTGCGGCTAATCGTAATACTTATTCAAAAACTTTATATGCTAAAAGAGGAACTATTTACGACAGTGAGAATAATGCTTTAGCCCTTGATATTTCTTCTTATACGGTTATTGCTTATTTAGATGAAAGTAGAACTGGTAGTGGTCAAACTTTATATCATGTTAAAGATAAAGTGAAAACAGCTAAGGCTTTAGCGCCAATCCTTAATATGAGTGAAGAAAGTTTACTAACTTTATTAAATAAAGATAGTTATCAAGTAGAATTAGGTCCTGGTGGTCGGGGAATAACCGAATTAGTTAAAAACAAAATAAAAGCTTTAAATTTACCAGGTATTGATTTTATTGAAAGTTTTAAACGTTATTATCCAAATGGTGATTTTGCATCTTATTTAGTTGGTTATGCTAAGAAAAAAGAGATTGTTATCGATGATAATAAAGAAACGGTTATTAATGGTGAATTAGGAATTGAAGTTGAATTTGATGATATTTTAAAAGGTATAAATGGCAATATTCAATATCAACAAGATCGATATGGCTATAAAATACCAGATACCCCAGAAATAAATAAACCAGCTAGTAATGGTAGTGATGTTTATTTAACAATTGATTCAAGTATTCAAAGAATTGTTGAACAATCTTTAAATAAATCAGAAGAATTATATAATCCGGAATGGATAACAATTAGTATTATGGATGCTAAAACAGGGGATATTTTAGGTAGTTCTTCAACCCCTTCTTTTGATCCAAATATTTTAAATATTGTTAATTATGAGAACCCTTTAACTTCATTTGTTTATGAACCTGGTAGTGTTATGAAAATATATACTTATATGTGTGCTTTAGAAAAAGGAACTTATAAAGGTGATGAAACATATCCATCTGGTAAAATAGTTATTGAAGATAAAACTATTTATGACTGGAATCGTGTTGGCTGGGGTAATATTAGTTATGACTATGGCTTTAAAATGTCATCTAATGTTGGAGTTTCTTATATGACTCAAAAATTCATTAATAAAGATGATTTAAAAAATTGTTTAACAAATTATGGCTTTGGTCAGAAAACTAATATTCAATTACCTAGGGAATTAGAAGGAATTGTTAAATTTAATTATCCCGTTGAAGTAGCAGCTGCTTCTTATGGTCAAGGTATTTCAACAACAGCTATTCAACATTTACAAGCTTTAAGTATTATTGCTAATGATGGGACAATGATAACACCTAATATTGTTAAAAAAATAACAAATAATGGTAAAACAACTTTTGAAAGACAAATTCATAAAAAAGAAAATGTTACTAGTAAAAAAACAACGGATCATTTAAAAAAACTTATGTATGATACCATTATTGATGGAACAGGAAAAGGCTATCAAGTTAAAAATTTAGAAGTTATTGGTAAAACCGGAACAGCTCAAATTTTCGACAATGAAACAGGTGGTTATTTAACTGGTTGGTCGGATAATATTTATTCTTTTTCGGGAATGTTTCCTAAAGAAAATCCTGAAATTATTATTTTTGCTTCGATTAAAAGACCTAAGAATGGGGCTTCAGATACGGTCGTTTCTTTAGTACAACCAATTATTGAATCGGTGGCTAAATATAAAGGTTTAATTAAAGGAACCGTTAATGAAGATAATTTAAAAAAATATACTCTTACTTCTTATATTAATGCCGATGTTAAAACAGTTAAAGAAAGTTTAAAAGGATTAGATGTAGTAGTTATTGGTGATGGTGATAAAGTTATAAATCAATATCCTAAAGATAAAACAGTTGTTTTAACTGGTGATAAAGTATATTTATTAACTAATTCTAAACAACTTAAGATGCCTGATTTAACTAATTATTCTAGAATTGAAGCTATTAGTTTATTAGACTTAATAAATGTTCCTTATGAAATAGATGGTTATGGGACAGTTATTAGTCAAAGTATAAAACCAGATACTATAATAACTAATGAAAAGATTAAATTAACATTAAAAGAGAAACATGAATTTGATAAAAAGACAACTTAGTCTTTTTTTATTTGCTCTTTGAAATTCAGTATGGTAGTTTTAAGCAAAATAAAATGACAGATACGATATTCTGCCGTTTTTAAGCATTATGTATCTTAATTTGTTATAATTAGTGTGTAGATATAATTATAAATTAAAATACGTTTTAATCTTATTACATTATTGTTAATTTATAAACCTTTATTTGCTATAGAAGAGAATTTATGTTTTTTTAAATCTTTCTTAAATTGAGAAAATCTGTGATATAATTGATATAAGTTATGGGCGGTGAATCTATGTCTAATTATGAAAGTGAAAAAAGTTTAGAAGAAAAAATGATTAAACAATTAGTATGTCAAGGCTATGAAAAGGTTAAAATAAATACAGAAGAAGAATTAGTTGCTAATTTTCGTGAACAAATTTATTTGCATAACCTGGAAGAATTAGGTGGCCAAAGATTATCAGATAAAGAGTTTGAAAGATTAATGGTGAAAATATCTGGGAAAGGTGTTTTTCAAAGTGCAAAAGAATTAAGACAAAAACAAGATATTGAAAGAG
>JAVXGE010000008.1:5042-20520 GCA_036657555.1 Bacilli bacterium | reverse complement strand
ATTATACCAAAATATAGAAAAAAGGAAAAGCTTTTCCCTTTTAAATATTAAACTTCATTATATCTTTTAAATAACGCCAATATAATTCAAAAATATTAGCTTTTTTAACATCTGAAGCTACTGTTAAAGCAAGTTCTTTTAATACGATACCATTTTCCTTTAAAATAAGTTTACCAACCGTATCCCCCTTACGAACTGGTGCTGTTATTTTGTCAACTTCAATATCATAAGTAATTTCTTTTTTTTGATCATTTTTTTTATATAAATTATTTATATCTTCTTTAGCTACTATTCCTATTTTTTCTATTTTTCCTTTTGAAATATTAACTTCTTTTAAAATTGCTTGGGAAGTGACAATATTTTTTAAGGCATATTGAGCATAGACATAGTCTAAAATTGAAGTTACATCAGCGTTCCTTGTTTTACTGTCTGGTTCTCCCATAACAGTTGTTATAATCCGCATATTATTAATCTTTGCTGTTGCAGTCATACAAAAACCTGCTTCAGCTGTATACCCTGTTTTAAGGCCATCAACGCCGTCATAAAACCGCACTAGTTTATTTGTATTTACTAACCAAAATGTCTTATTTGTACCTTTTCGTAAATAATCTTCATAAATAGAAGTAAATTCTAAAACTTTAGGATGTTTAATTAATTCTTTAGCCATATATGCCATATCATGAGCAGTTGAATAATGATTAGCTTCATCTAAGCCATGACTATTTTTAAAATTAGTATCAACTAAACCTAATTCATTTGCTCTTTTATTCATCATTTCTACAAATATTTCTTCAGAACCACCTATTTTTTCAGCTAAAGCAACGGCCGCATCATTCCCACTAGCAATTGATAAACCTTTAAACATATCTTCAACACTCATTTTTTCATTTTCTTCTAACAATATTTGACTACCACCCATACTGGAAGCTTTTTTAGATACGGTTATTAAATCATCCCATTTAATAAGATCTTTATCGATAGCTTCGACAACTAATAACATGGTCATTATTTTAGTCATACTTGCGGGATGCCGACGTTCATTAGCGTTTCTTTCATATATAACTTCACCCGTTGTTGGTTCTAAAACAATAACACTTGTCGCATGAGGAGCTAAAGGAGTATCCGCTTTAACAAGATTAAAAGGAATAAATAACAAACTAACTAATAGACAACCAATTATTTTTTTCAAGACATATCACCTATTTAAAAATATGTTTTGTAAAATAAAAAAGAACACTTTATATAGACAATCATAAAAAAACATTGTATAATTATAACAAGAAAGATAAGGTGCTATTATGAAAAAAGAAGTTAAAAGAGCAATAATATTAATTATTATTGTTGGTCTAATTGTTGTTGGTATTAAAGGCATTCAAGGATTTGATAAAACTAAAAAAGATTTAAAAAAACATGGTTATTCAAAAGAAGAAATAAGTCTTATTGTTGAAAAAATAGATAAAGCAAAAATAAAGGATATTTTAGCTATAGAATATAGTGATAAATTAGATGATATTTTAAAAGAAACATATTATATTCCTGATCATTTAATGGATTATTTAAACCTTTCTAAAACTAACAATAATATAAATGAAGTCGTAAGTAAAGTTAATGTTAATAGTTATAAAGATTGGTATACTGATGCTGTTAAAACAAAAGTTGATGAAAATTTAAAAATGTTAGTTAATAAATTCAATTACTTAGATGAAACCTATAAACCTAATGATATTGTTAATATACCAGAAGAATATGCTTATGCTAATCATAAAATAAAAGAAGAAGTGTATAGTCAATATAAAAAAATGTGGAAAGAAGCTAAAAAAGAAGGTTTAACCTTAATTGTAACTTCATCTTATCGTGACTTCGATGAACAAAAAAAAGAATATGATGCAGCTAATGATGATTATGCAGCAAAACCAGGTTTTTCTGAACATCAAACTGGTCTAGCTTTAGATATTGTAACTTATGACACCCAAGGTAATGACTTTGAAAATAAAAAAGAATTTCTTTGGTTACAAGATAATGCTGATAAATATGGTTTTATCTTACGTTATCCTAAAGATAAAGAAAATATAACGGGTTATGCTTATGAATCATGGCATTATCGTTATGTAGGAACAACTTTAGCTAGTAAAGTTAAAACTTCTAATTTAACTTTTGATGAATATCATGCTTATTTCTGCGATTATAAAAAAGAGTGTTAAACTCTTTTTTTAATCATTCCAACCATATATTTTAATTAAACTTTGATAAGGATATACATAAGCACTTAAAGGATAATTTTCTAAATCAACCGTATTTGAGTTAACAATAATATCGACAACTTTATTGTTTTTTTTAATATTGCCAATAACAACTAAAGCATGTCTATTAGGCCCATCTAAGCCAACATGAACAATATCACCAGCTTCACCATAATAACGGTTTACATCAACCTTGCCACACATTCCATATCCAGTATTATTTTTAACATAGTTATAAAAATATGGTACATATGTCCAAGTTTCTGTAAAACCTTTAGCTTCTTCAATATTATTTAAACTATCATCATAATTCTTCCACTGTAAAGATGCATTAGCATCGCCACTATAATCATTAGGAATACCTCCATTATACACAACTTGGGAAGCATAATTTTGACAATTAGATTCATATTCTTTCCAGTTACTATTTCGTTTATTAACCCACTTTAAAGCATAAGTTAAAGCATTAGTACGGTTATAAATATGATCACATTCTTTTTTAGTTAAGCCTTTATTATCTAAATATTCATTATAAGCTTTTTTTTCATCGGCGACTTGTTTTTTAACTAATTTTAAATAATTATTTTTAATATTATTTAATTCTTCTTGACCATTATCTTCATATACATCAGTAATCATAACAAAGAAATCTTGAACTTTATCATAAGCTACTATTTTATATTCCCCATTTATTTTTTTAAAACTAAATTCATTTTCAATATTATATATTTTAGATACTTCATCCATAAATTTAAATTTAATATAACTATCTTCGGTTAAGACGACTTTAATAATATCAGCTTCTTTAGTAACTTTTTTTATATTTAAATCATATTTTGCGTCGCTAAGGGCTAAATCATTTGGTTTTAAAGAACGTACATTTATTAATAAAGATATTGCTGTTTGATTAATTAAAGCTTGATTATTGTTACTAAATAAAGATGTCATATCTTCTTCTTTTAATTGATACATTATTTGATAGTAAGTATCCATATATTTAACAATGGCATCAATAATTTCTTCATCTAAAGCAACATCATATTTTATTTCATTTAAATAACTATCCTTTTTATTTGGCTTATCTTCTGGTCTTGTATCGGATGTACCGGGATCAATAATACCCGGAGTATGACTATCAACCGGTTTATCTTTACGTATAATAAAATAAAAAATAACTAAACTAGCCACTAAAATAAAAATAAAAATTTTAAAAATCTTTTTATGTTTTTTCATATCTCACCTTTCTTTATTATACCACTAAATAACTAATGTGTTCTTTTTATTTTTTAAAAATAAATAATTTACTAAAAATATAATTTAAAACAATAATAACAAATTGAACAATTAATTTAGCTATCATATCATCAATTTTTATAATACTTACTAATAACCACATTAAAAATAAATCAATAATAAGCGATAAAATACGAGCTATAAAAAAATCAAAAGCTTCTTTTAAAACTTTTTTAAAATCTTTATTTTTACTTTTAAATACTAAAAATTTATTAGCGACAAAAGCAAATAAAACGGCAAATATCCACGATAAAATATTGGCTATTAAATAATTAATATGTATTACTTTACTAAACAAATAATAAGTAACCATACTAATTAGTGTTGTTAAAAAACCAACAATTAAATAATTAATTATTTCTTCATACTTTTTATATAATTTTATCATTTATACATCTCATTTCTATTATTGATTATATCATATTTAAGCATGTTTTGGCATCTTTTATTTTACCACTTTTAAATATTTAAACATATAATGTCTTAGGTGGTGTTTATGACAAAATTTAAAAAAGCTTATTATATTGTTTTAACAATTCTTGTTTTAATTTTTTTTACTAAGGATATTAATTTAAATGAAAAATTTTATAAAAATATTAAAACAATAACCAAACCTAATGATATTTTAGTTTTAGTTAATAAAAATAATAAACTTAAAAATGATTATGTTCCTTTAAATTTAGAAGATTTACCGCTAAAATATGCCAATAAAAATAAAAAATTAGTTAAAGAAGCTAATGAAGCTTTTAAATTATTACATGATGATGCTTCTAAATTAGGCTATCGCATTGTTATTGTATCTTCTTATCGTGATTACTGGTATCAAAAAGAACTTTTTGATTATTATGTTAAAGAAAAAGGTGAAGCTTATGCCTTACAATGTTCAGCTAAACCTGGTCATTCCGAGCATCAAACAGGGTTAGCTATTGATGTTGAAGGAAAAAATAAAGATTATGATAATTTTGAAGTAACAACGGAATTTAAATGGATGAAGGATAATAGCTATAAGTATGGATTTATTTTAAGGTATCCTAAAGATAAAGAAAAAATAACAGGGTTCAAATATGAGCCTTGGCATTATCGTTATGTTGGTAAAAAAGTGGCTGCTTATATTTATAAGCATGATATAACTTTAGAAGAATATTTAAAATAAAAAGTAGAAATTTTCTACTTTTATTTTAAACCTGAACAACTTCCACATTCGTTGTTTACAACTTGATTTTCTTCTGAACAACTATATTGTGGAGTGTATGTATGGTTATAAATATGACGATTAATTACATGGGTATGAACTGGACAAACATGTGGAACTTCATGATAAAATTCTTTTTCAACACAATTAGTTGTACATGGTTCCATAATTGGTTCGGTTGGTTGATTACATGGGCAACCACAGTTACATCCACAATTCTTCATTCCCCATCTGTTACCAAATAACATATTATTTATCCCCCTTATCTATCTTATAATATGATAAAGGTCTTTTATTGCATAAGCTATTTGTCACAAGTATTGTATTTTAAATAAAGATGTTTAAAAAAAGAACTTTAAATTATCCTTTGATAACTAATTATGAGAAGCTACTATCTTATTAATTAATTCTATAGCATCAATTGTTTCAAAGGAATCATCATCATATGCAACATTATTATAAGGATTTTTAGTCAATTTAATATCTAAAATACAAGCAACAGCATAATACTTATCATATATAGAAATAAATTCTAAATCTTGTTTATTTAAAATACTAAAATCATTTAAAAAATATTTTAATCCTTCTATTTGATAATATAATTCTTTTTGTTTTGAATTATAAAAACGACTTTGTAAAATATAAATGACACAAATTATTAAAAGAGGATTCATTAATATTAATATTGGCATTAAACCACTTGATGAAAACACAAAAGGTAAAACGATTATTAAAATTAAATAAATAATAAGAAAAATATTTATTAATCCTTTAAAATTAAATTTTATATTTTTTAAAACACCACTTATTCCTAATATAAGACCTGCATAACCAATAGCAAAATAAATATCATCTTTTACATTTACTTCAATAATTAAAGCTACATAACAAGAAATCAATAAAACGGCTAAAAATAAATTTAGGGTTTTATTTAAAAAGCCATAATTGTTTTTTATTTCATTTTTATATTCTTGATAAAATTTATTTATCATTTTAGGAAAAGTCATATTAAATTGCATTTTATCTTGAAGTAAATTTAAATCTATTCTGTTATGATCTTCAACAATAATAGAATTTATAAATTTAGCTAATGTTTTTTCAAATTTTTTTAAGTCATAACTATCAAGTTCAAAAAAATGTTCTTTTTGCCATTCTAAAAAATAAGTTGTTCCTTGTTTTTCAATTTTATAATATTTTCTAGCTGTTAAATCAAGTATTGTATACCATATTGTTTTATCGCTTATTTTACCTTTATCATAATAACTTAACATAGCTAAAGGAATATTAGGTATCTGTCGACAATATAATTTTTTAATATTTTTTGTTTTATTATAAAAATACATTCCTATTCCAAAAATAATAATTAAAATAATAGCTAAAATAATATTTTCGGTATTAATATTTTTCATTTTTGCTCCTAAAATGGCATCTTTAAATTACCACTCTTAAATTGTTTCATCATAACTTTCATTTGTTCAAATTGTTTTAATAACCTATTTACTTGTTCAACACTAGTAGCACTACCCTTAGCTATTCTTATTTTACGACTAGCTTTAAGAACTTCTGGATGTCTTCTTTCATATGGTGTCATAGATAAAATAATTGCTTCAATATGAGCCATATCTTTAGGATTAACTTTAACTTTATTTAATCCCATTTTACTAGCTTGGGGTAACATTTTTAAGATGTTTTCTAAAGGACCTAATTTTTTTATTTGTTTTAATTGGCTTAAAAAATCTTCTAAATCAAAATTACCTTTTTGCATTTTTTTACTTGCTTTAATTGTTTCGTCATCCATAATACTTTCAGCTTTTTCGATCATGGACATTAAATCGCCCATACCTAAAATACGATTAGCCATTCTTTGTGGATAAAATTCTTCTAAACCATCCATTTTTTCACTAACACCAACAAATTTAATTGGAACATTAGTTAGATGTCTAATTGATAAAGCAACTCCACCTTTAGTATCACCGTCTAATTTTGTTAAAATAGCTCCTGTTAAACTTAATTTATCATTAAATCCCGTAATAACATTAATTGCATCTTGACCGGTCATACTGTCAACTACTAATAATAATTCTTGTGGTTGTACAATTTCTTTTAAATCACTTAATTCTTGCATCAATAATTCATCGATTTGTAATCTACCGGCTGTATCAACTAAAATATAATCAAAATTGTTTTCTTTAGCATAAGTTAAAGCATTGGTAACAATTACTCGGGGATCACTTTTACCTTCTTCATATACTTCAATATCTAATTGCTTACCTATTTGTTTTAATTGTTCAATGGCGGCTGGTCGATATACATCACAAGCAACTAATAAAGGTTTTTTATGATATTTTTTTCTTAATAAACTAGCTAATTTACCAAGGGAAGTTGTTTTACCACTTCCTTGTAAACCAACAGCCATTAAAACATTAGGATGACCCTTAGTATCTATTTCTTGATTAATGCCCCCTAATAAAGTAACCAATTCATCTTTAACAATTTTAATAAACACTTCACTAGGTTTTAAACTTTTACTTACTTCTTCACCTAAAGCTTTTTGTTTAACATTATTAATAAATTCTTTAACAACTTGATAATTAACATCAGCTTCTAATAAAGCCAATCTTAATTCTCTAGTTATATCACTTATATTTTCTTCGGTTATTTTACCATAACCTTTTATTTTACTGACAACACTTTGTAAACGACTTTCTAAGCTTTCAAACATATATCCTCCTAAACGTTTTCAACATTATGATATATATTAGAAACATCTTCAATATCATCAAACATGACAAGCATTTTTTTAAATAATTCTAAATCTTCTAAAGCTAAAATTATTTTTTCTTTAGGTAACATAGCTATTTCATCTATATCAAATTCCACTTTAGGTAAAACATTCAAAATAGCTTCTTTTATTTTAAATAAATTAGATACATCACCATAAATAATAATTTCATTTTCTTCTTTTTCTATATCAACAATATCAACATCATTATTAATTAAAGCATCGATTGTTTCTTCTTCAGTTAAACCTTTAAAACCAACCACACATAAATTATCATACATATATGATACACTACCCATAGCACCCATTTTAATATGACATTTATTAATTACTGCTCTTAAACTACTAACACTTCTATTTAAATTATCTGTTAAACATTCAACAATAACTGTTGAGGAAGCTGGTCCAAAAATTTCATAATTAGCTAAGGTATAATTTTCATCAACCCCATTGCTAACTTTATCGATTGCTCTTTTAATAATATCGGCAGGAACTTGTTCTTTTTTAGCACGCTCAATTAATCTTTTTAAAGAAGCATTGCTTTCAATTTCAATTCCCCCATTTTTAGCTGCTTGATATATTTCCTTAGCATACATTGAATATATTTTACCTCGAGCTGCTCCCGTTTTTTGAATACTAGCTTTTCTTACCTCATAAGCTCTTCCCATTTAAATCTTTCCTTTCATTATCCCTTTTTTTAAAGCATCACAAGCTGCAATTTGTTCAGCTTCTTTTTTGCTGTGTGCACTACCTTTTCCATAAATAATATCATTTATTTTAGCTACTACTTGAAATTGTCGGTCGTGGGCTGGGCCTGTTTCTTTAACAACAACATATTCTAAACTTCTTTTATCTGTTTGAACTGCTTCTTGTAATAACGACTTATAATCTGTTTCAAAAACAATTTCTTTTTTTTCAATTAAAGGAATTATATGATCAGAAATAAAGGTTTTGGTATAATCAAAGCCTTTATCTAAAAATAAAGCTCCGATAAAACCTTCAAAAATATCCGCCACTATTGCTTTATGATTATGACCAGCTTCGCCTCTACCTAACCTTAAGAACTCATTTAAACCTAACTTTAAAGCATAAGCATAATTAGCTTCGCCACAAACATATTTAGCTCTTAATTTAGTCATTATTCCTTCACCATAAGTACTTGTTTTATATAAATACTCGCTTATAATAACTTCTAAAACAGCATCTCCTAAATATTCTAAACGTTCATAACTATTACAATTATTTTCATTAGCATATGAAGTATGTGTTAAAGCATCTAAGTAAAGTTCTTCATGACTACTTTTTATATTCAATTTATTTAATAGTTCCATAAAATCACCTCCTTTATTATATCAAATCTATCTTCTTTTTACCACCCTTTTAAAAAATATTCCCATTTAAAAATATCCATGGTATAATAATTACAGGAGGTTATGATGAAATATTTTTTAATTGGTTTTATTAAAGTATATCAACTTATCCCTGGATTTTGGCATCAAAGTTGTCGTCATTATCCTACTTGTTCTAATTATGGTATTACTGCAATAGCTACTTATGGTAGTTTAAAAGGTAGTTATTTAACAATTAAAAGAATTTTAAAATGTAACCCTTGGGGTTCTACTGGTTATGACCCTGTACCAGAAAGGAAAGAAAAATGAAAAAATTTATAATTATATTATGCGGTCTTTTATGTTTAACTGGTTGTAATAAAAAGGATACAATGGAAGATATTACTATTTATACAACTGTTCATCCTTTAGAAGTTGTTGTTAATCGTTTATATGGTAAATATAGTAAGATTAATAGTATTTATCCTAATGGGGTTAATATAAGGACTAATCCATGTACAACTTGTTTGGATGATTTATATACTTTAACGGAAAAACAATTAAGTGATTATAGTCATGCTGATTTATTTATTTTTAATTCTTTATTATATGAAGGTAATTATGTTCAAACGATGTCTAATAATAATAAAAATTTAAAGATTATTAATGGAACCGATAATTTAAACAGGGATGAATTTTTTGGTTTAGAAGAATTATGGCTTGATCCATCTAGATTACTTACTATTGCTAGGAATATCAAGAATGGTTTTAATGAATATATTGATAACTATTATTTGAAACAAGATGTTGAAAATAACTTTAATCTTTTAAAAGAAGATTTAGATAAATTAGGAGCTAAATTAGCAACTATGACTAAAAATGCTCCTAATAAAAATATTGTTGTTAGTAATGATGTTTTTAAATTTTTAGGGAAGAATAAATTTGGTTTAACTGTATATTCTTTAGAAAATAATGAAAATTTATCTGATAAAACAATTAGTGATGTTAAAACATTAATTGAGAATAAACAAATAAAATATATTTATGTTAAACAATATGAAGAAGTGAGTAGTCTTATTAATGAGTTGATTAAAGATACTGATATTAAAATAGTTCCCATTCACATGTTAACTAATTTAACTGAAAATGAAAAGAGTAATAAAAAAGATTATTTTACAATTATGAATGAAAATATTGAATTAATAAGAAAAGGATTATATTAAAAGGACTTATATCATTTATGATACAAGTTCTTTTCTTTTAAAATAGTTTTTACCTTCAACTAGTCTTGTTACTAGCATAGAACTAGATACATCACCTACGACGTTTAAACAAGTGGCTGGTGGATCAATTAACCAACCAATGGTTGCAATGATTGGGAAAGCTTCTAAAGGAAAACCATACAAAGTAACGATTAATACTTCACCAATTAAGCCACCACCTGGTATCCCTGACATAACTACGGCACTAGCTACAGCTATTACTAAAGCTATTATATAAGTATCCATTCCAACAAAAGGTTTACCAAATAAACTAAATAGGAAAACAATTTTTAATATTGCTCCCATACTAGAGCCTTCCATATGCATAGTTGCCCCGATTGGTAAGGTAACATCTCTAATATCTTTAGGAATACCCATCTTTTGGCAACATTCTAAATTAGTTGGTAAACTAGCTAATGAAGACTGGGTTGCTAAAGAAGTAGCTGTTGGAGCAAATATATTTTTAAAAAATAACTTGATTCCTTTTTTACGATAAGCTATATAAGCATAAATAGTATAAAAAACAATAAAATAAACAATACTTAACCCATAATAAACACCCATACTTTTAGCATAACTACCTAATAATTCCGGACCAAATTCGCCTATTAATGATGCAAAATAAGCACATAGACCAATAGGTGCATAATACATAATTATTTTAATTACTTTCATCATAATGCAAGAAACTGTATCTAAGGCATAAGCTATTTTTTTTCCTTTTTCACCGATTAAAGCAACCCCTATTCCAAATAAAATAGTAAAAATAATTAAGGGTAACATATGACTTCTTGATAGTAATAATGAAAAATCAGTTACGGTTAGAGCTTCAACTATTTGTTGACCTAAACTAATCTTACTTACTTCTCCTAATTCTAAAGCTATGGAAGCATTACCAACGGGATCAATAAATAATAAAACAATAAGCATTACTAAACCAGCTATAAAACTAGTAACGATAAAAACTAAAAACACATATTTAAGTATTTTACTTAGTCTTTTTAAGTTGACCATATTAGCTATACTACTAGAAATTGTAAAGAAAACTAATGGTACAACAATGGTATACATAAGATTTAAAAATATTGAACCGAATGGTTTTAAAATAGTTGCTTTATCTTGTAAGGTAATTCCAAGTAAACAGCCAATTATAATTGAAAATAATAAGATTAAGGGAAAACGATAATTTTTTAAAAACTTACTTTTAAACATTTTTAACCTCCTTTAGTTAATTATATTTAAAAATTTTAAATTATTGACATATAATTTTATAGGTGAATAAAATATGTATATAGGCATTATTGGAAGACTTAAAAAAGATAAGATAAATTACTACCGTTTTAATGCGGAAGTGGCTAATGTTATTACTAGTTATGGTTTTAAGCCATTAGGAATTATTGTTGATTTTAATAATGATTGTTATAAGGAATTTAAATTGCTTAAACCGTTATTAGATATGTGTAGTGGTTTTATTTTACAAGGTGGTAGTGAGTATTATGATATTGATATTCTTATAACTAATTATTTACATAGTAGAAATTGCCCTACTTTAGGTATTTGTTTAGGTATGCAGTTAATGGCTATGACTTTTGGTGGGAAAATGGGTACGACTAAAAATCATAATCAAAATTTTAAATATGTTCATTTTACCAATATTTTTAAAGGTTCTAAATTATATAATATTATTAAAAAGGATAATATTTTAGTGAATAGTCGTCATAATGATTATATTGTTAGTACTAATTTATTAGTTAGTTCAAGGGCTAATGTTATTGAATCTATTGAAGATTATACGAAAGATTTTTTCATTGGTGTCCAGTGGCATCCAGAAAGTTTAATGGATGAAAATAGTAAACTTTTATTTGATGCATTATTTAATACAATAAAATGTCAAAAAAAAGGACTTTTTTTAAAAAAGGACTTGCCAAAATAGAAAATATAATGTATACTGAAATAGCGTTGTCAAATATGGGCCTGTAGCTCAGTTGGTTAGAGCACACGCTTGATAAGCGTGGGGTCACAGGTTCAAGTCCTGTCAGGCCCACCATATTGCCTCAATAGCTCAGTCGGTTAGAGCACTTGACTGTTAATCAAGGGGTCGTAGGTCCGAGTCCTACTTGGGGCGCCATTTATTTTGGCCAGTTGGTGAAGTGGCTTAACACACTGCCCTTTCACGGCAGCATTCATGGGTCCGAATCCCATACTGGTCACCAATTAAAAAAATAAGCAAACTATGTTTGCTTTTTTATTTTAAAATAAATTGCTTATCACCTTTAAAATATTGTCTTAAAAAATATAACTTATCTAAATTATTATCAAAAATTAAATCACTTAGTTCTAAGGCTTCATCATAATATACCTGATTAAATTTACTTAATACATTTTGACTTGTTGTATATTTTTTTAAATGATAATCAATAATATCATTGTCAAAATTAGGATTATTAGCATACATTAATAATTTTATGAAAAAATTTATATTGTTTTGCCAAATAATAGGTTCTATTGTTCCATTAGGACACCTTATTTCAATTGTATTTTTATCTTTAGGATAAATACTAGCATTATTAAAATTTAAACCTACTGGCATTTGAAAACAAATATTATTTAATATAATTTTCAAATCTTGTTCATATTTTATATCTTTTAAGGATCTAAATAAACTATTACCAATTGGATGAGCATAAAAATCAATCTTCGTTCGTGGTAATTCATTTAAACCATAACTAAAACGATAAATTATTTTTTCATATATAATCCATAATTTTATAAAATTTAACCAGGCTTTAGGACTTTCTAATATTTGTGTTCCTACATGAATATGAGCTCCACATTCATTTAAAGCTAAGGCTTTATTTTCTTTTAACATTTCACAAACAGCTTTAAGTTCTAACCAATTATCTTTCGTATTATTTAAAATAGGTGAATCTATTTCCCCACCATAGACACCTGTTAAATCAGTTTTAGTTACAAATTCTTCTTTTTCTAATAACCAATTTTGGACTTTATTTTTTTTAATTAAAGTTTCTAAAGCTTCTTTCACTTGTTTATAATCAGCTAATTCAAATTCTATTTCACAACCAAAAGTTAAATTTAAGGGGATATTTAAATTGTCTTTATATTTAATTTTTATTTGTTTGAGCAACATTAAAAAATTATCTAAATCAACTTCTTTAAATATTTTTAAACTATCACAACCATTTTTATTGATAAATTCATATATAGCTTCCATATATTAACCCCTTTTGATGATATTATATACTTTAAAATAATAATGTCAATATATTATATTTTTGTAATGCTAAAGTATTATAGAAATCCATAATACTGATGAAATCTATTATTGATTATGCCTAAATAAAAATAACGCCTTAACGTTATTTTAATTTGCCTTTTAACCCTTTCGTACCGTTAAAATTAGATAAAATATTAGTATCAAAAGTAATTATTTTATCATGTTTTACTTTATATTGTTTAATTGCTAAATTAATCATTTCATCTAATAATTGTTCATAACTTTTATCTGTTTTTTCCCATAGATAATATGATAATGATCCAGGAATTGTATTAGGTTCGTTAATATAGACTTCTTTTGTTTTATTATCAATTAAATAATCAATTCGGCATACACCACTTAAATTTAAAGTTTTAAAAACTTTTTTAGATATATCTTTTACCTTATCTGTTAATTTATTATCTAAACGTGCAGGAATAATTCTACTAGTATTGGCAATTCCTTTACTAGGACCTTTCCCACCAGTATATTTATCTTGATAAGTTAAAAATTCCGAACTACTCATAACTTCTTCTAAGGTGCTAGCTTCTTGTTGTTCATAATTACCTAAAACACTACAGTTTACTTCCACTAAATTTTCAATAGCTTTTTCAACAACAATTTTAGTGTCATAAATAATTGCTTCTTTAATAGCTTTATCTAATTCTTTTAAATCTTTAACAAAAGTAATACCAACACTACTACCTAAAGTAGCTGGTTTTACAATAACTGGTAAACCTAGTTTAGTAATATCTTTAGTTATTTGTTCTTTATCTAAATAATATTGATTGTCGTAAAACCAAGTATAAGGAACAATTGGTAATGAGGCACTTTCAAATACTTGTTTCATAACAACTTTATCTTGACCTAAAGCACTACCTAAAACGCCACTTCCAACATAAGGAACCCCAACAAGTTCTAAATAACCTTGCAAAGTTCCATCTTCCATATTATTGCCATGGACAACTGGTAAAATAATATCTAAATCTGTTACAATAGTTTTAAATAGTCCTAATGATTGTAAACAAAAAGAACCATTCTTATTAAATAAAATAACTTTTTTAGCATATCTTTTTAAAGTTTCAAAATCTCGATATATGTCCATTTCTTTAAGCATACTACCCGTATACCAAGTACGATCTTTACTAATATAAATAGGATAAATATCATATTTTTCTTTATTTAAATTAGTCATAGCTTGAACAGCAGAAATAATACTTACTTCATGTTCAACGGTTGGTCCTCCAAAAATAACACCAATTTTAATTTTCATTTTAATTCCTCCCCTATAAAACTTTTTAAAACACTTACCGTTTGATTAAAGCGTTCTAAATAAGCATAATGTGTACAGTTGTCATAAATAACTAAGCCTGCATCTTTAATTAAATGTTCTAATTCATGAGCATCATCGATACTAACAGCCATATCGTTAGTTCCCCAAATTAACAAAGTAGGACAATTTATTTTTTTAACTTCATTAGTTATATCAAAATTAACAGTTTTAACTAAAATACTTCGCATAATTTCACTAGCTGCTTTATAATCACTTGAGCCAATATGTTTTTTAGCAAAACCTTCTAATTTATTTAATAATGGAACTTGTTTTAAATTTTTTAATATTTTAGTTTTTAAACCGTTTGTCTTTTCACATTTGAAAGGACTTGCTAAACAAACTAATTTATTTACTTCATACATACTAGCATATAATAAACTTATTTTCCCACCAAAGGAATGACCAATTAAAATAGGATTTTTAATTTTTAAATTGGTTAATAGTTCATGGATGCAATAAACATAGTCTAAAACGGTCCAAGCATAAGTTGGTTCTTCAGAACATCCAAAGCCTGGTAAATCTAAAATAATAATTCGATTAGACTTAATAAATTTATCGCCAAGTCCTTTCATCATTTCAATATTCTGACCCCAACCATGTAATAAAACAATAGCTTGCTTATCTGATTTGCCATAATCAATATAATTTATATCTACTTCATTTATCTTCACTGTATCACCTTGTATAATTATAGCATTTTTTAAAGATAAATTCAAAGGTTTTTATAAAAAAGAACTAGAAATTAATCTAGCTCTCTCCAGCAATAAGCGCTGG
>JAVXGE010000008.1:0-4942 GCA_036657555.1 Bacilli bacterium | reverse complement strand
AAGCGCTGGTTTTAATATTATAACCTTTAAATGAAATATTATACATTATATTTTTAATTTTTTTATTTCATCATTAACAACAATATTTTGAATTGTAATTGTTGTTAGGTTATTTAAGGGTTGTTTTGTTTTAATTACTTTTTTAACTACTTTATTATTTTTAAGTTTATAACTTTTAATTATTGTTTCGTTTCCTTCTTCAATAAAATAAATATTTTTAAAAAAAGCATTAGCTATCAAAGTAATGGTATTATTTTGGTAATAATTAATAACTAAAGAGTCATCTTCTATGTTAATAAATTGTTGTTTTAAAGGATTATTCTTAATATTTGGATCAATTATATCATTTAAACCAATCATCATTTTACTATAATCAGCTAAAAAATCTATATCTGTTAAAAATAAACTATTTTTTAATATGGCTTCTAAGTATAGTTGTAAAAATTCTAGGCTGTTTAAGTAATTAACTTCTTGTTCTTCTCTAATAAAAGTTTTCATTATATCACCAGCTTTATAATAACATATTGATTTATAAAAAACAAGAAAATTAAATATTAATTATTTTAATGTTAAATTGACTATTTAAATAACTAATATCTTTACTACTACTATATAAAATAACTTTTTTAATGAAAATACCGTTTAATTTAGCTTCTAAGGCATCTTTTTTAAAGCCTTTTTCTTCTAAGGTCTTTATATACTTATTTTTAAATTTAGTTAAATTACCGTCCATTGAACGATAATCAAATTGATAGTTTAAATTAATTAATTTATTATATAAATTATTAACGTAAGGACTTATGGATATAATATTATTTTTGAAATATTTTTTAAAGTTATTAGTTGATATTACTTTATCTTCAAAGGTAATTTCATATTTTTGGAATTCATTATTTGTTTGTTTTAAAACAAAAGCTGTTTCTTCTTTTTCAAAACTTATTAAAAACAATAATAAAACAATTATTAAAACTTTTTTCATTTACTTCACCACTTTTAGTGTGGCTTAAATAGTTTTAAATAAACAAAAAATAGTGAAATATTCACTATTTAGTTAAATCGTCTATATCAACATTACGATTATGTTTAATTGGTTCCCAAGTAAAATCTTTTTTAAAAAGACAAATAAAGTTAATAGGAATCCAAGTTAAGATAAAGAATGTAAATAATAAAATACCGGATAAAATATCTTTAACACTTTTATGGTTGTAACGGACAATAAAGATATTTATGACAACGTTTCCAATATAAGCTATGATAAAGAAAATAATACCATAAGCATACATGTAGGCAAATAAGTCAAAAAGTTGAACGTCGAAAATTCTAAATAAGAATAAAACAAAAGTTAATATACAACTAAGTATTTGCATAAAAGGAGCCATAAAGGTAAGTAACATATCTAAACAAGCAATATAATTAGTTTTTTGATATGTTCTAAGTAAAGCTTTATGATATTTTTTATAACATTGAATATTACCTATTGACCATCTTTTTCTTTGTTTCCAAGATGTTTTAAATTCAACTGGTTGTTCATCATAAGTAATTGCTTCTTCAACGAAAACAATTTTAATATGGTTTAAAGCACATTGAGCTGTAAATTCAATATCTTCCGTTAAGGTTACTGTATCAAAACCAAATTCATCAATAATTTCTTTTTTAACCATAAAACCAGTTCCATTAATGGATGAAGATCCACCCATTTGCATACGAGCTTTATTAAAGAAAAAGTTTTGAATCCAATAGAAAATAGAATAACTACCGCTGATCCAGTTGTCACTAGGATTTTTACTATCTCTAAATCCTTGAGCGACTTTATGGCCATCACATAAAGCATCATTCATTCTAGATAAATAATCCTTATGGACAACATTATCCGCATCAAATATTAAATAAGCATCAATATCTTTTTTATTTAATTTATCAAAAGTAAATTTTAAAACTTCGCCTTTTGATTTAACAGGTATTGTACATTTGATAATTTTAGCTCCAGCTTTTTTAGCTACTGCTTCAGTATTATCAGTACAATTATTAGGAATAACATAAATTTCATATAAATCTTTAGGATAATCTTGTTTTTTTAAACTAGAAACTAAACTAGCTATAACATCTTCTTCATTTCTAGATGCTACTAAAATAGCAAACTTATTTTTAGGTTTATGTTTCTTAATAATTTTTTTATTCATATTTTTAAATCCAAATAAACCTGTAGTTAAAAAATATAACCCATAAGCTAAAACAATAATAAATAAAATATAATAAATAAATTGTAACATTTTTTTCAACTCCTATATTAATTCTTTAAATGCCAAGATCATTATACCATATTTTTTTATAAATACAAATTAAAAGAATTAGTTTTCTTCTAATTCTTCTTCTGTTAAAATTGATAAATCTTCTAATTCTTCATTATCATCATCTAATTCTTCATCTTCAATAACATCATCAATATCATCTTCGACTTCTTCTTCAATTTCTTCTTCTTCTTCTTCAATTTCTTCTTCATCTTCATCATCATCTAGAATAATATTAACCGGATGTTTTGCTTTTAAATCCCATTCATTAGTTGCTAAAAAGATAAATCTTTTATCCGTTGTTAAAGAAGTATAATAATCACCTATTTTTTCAGCATATTGTTCATCAGTAAATTCTAATAAAGAACATATCTTTTTAAAAATGGTTGGTGTATTTAATGGCTTATTTTTTTCTTTCAAAATTAAAGCTGTTAAATCGGTAAAAGATAGTAATTCTAAATCTTCTTTGGTCATTTCGTCTAATAACATATTAGCCTCCTTAAAAATAAACTAGTCTAATTTTAGCACATTTTTTAATTGTGTCAAGACTATTTTTATAATATGTAATAACTTGTTATAAATATACTACATTTGGCTAGGAATTTCAATCATTAATAAATTTAATAATTCTTTTAATAATTTATTACTTAAAGTTAACAATAATAACCATTGTTGTTTTTTAGCTAAATCTTCTAAATTATTTATATGATTGGTCTGATAAAATATATTATTTAAAACACAAATATCATATATATATTCAGCAATATAATTAGGTCTTTTTTCTTTAAAAGCACTATCAATACTTAAACTAAGTTCTAATAATTTAATTCTTAAATCACGGTCATTATTGTTATAAATAGTAGTATTTAATTGTTCGATTGTTAAATTTTCACTTTTTAATATTTTGTTAATCCTTAAATAAGTATATAAAATATAAGGTCCCGTTTTACCAACGACATTAGAAAATTTTAAAGGATCAAATATATAATCTTTTTCCCGATTATTTTGTAAATCAGCAAATTTAATAATAGCGTTAACAATAATATCTAAATCTTGATTATTCATATCTTTATTAGTGGCTTTAGTATTAATAAAAATTTCTTTAACTTGTTTAAATAAATCATCTAATTTAATGGTGTCGCCACTTCTTGTTTTAAATGGTTTGCCATCACTACCATTAACGGTTCCATAACCTAAATGTTCTAAATTAATATCTATTCCACATTTAGAACAAACTCTAAAAACTTGTTCAAAATGTAAGCTTTGTCTAGCATCTACAACATATAAAATATGATCGGGATGATACTTTGTAAATCGTTCGTAAATAGTGGCTAAATCAGTTGTTCCATATAAATAAGCTCCATTACTTTTTTGATAAATTAAAGGTGGCATTTCTTTTGTATCAGTTGCTAATTTAACTTCAATTATTTTAGCATTTTCACTTTCTTTCAATAAATTTTTAGCTTCTAAGATTTTTGTTAATGGTTCAATATATTTATAACTATCGCTTTCTCCTTGCCATAAATCAAAGGAAACTCCTAAATAATTATACATTCTTTTAATATCTTTTATTGATACTTCACATATTTTTTTCCATAAGTTTTGATAAGTAATATTTCCTTCTTGTAACTCTTTAGTAATTTGACTACAAGCTTTTAAAACATTATCATCTTCTTTACATAGTTTATTCATTTTAGGATAAATTTCAGTCAAATAATCTAACGTTATATCCGTAACTTTATCATTTAAAAGACCATATATAACTTCCCCTATTTGTAAGCCATAATCACCTAAATGAACATCACTAATAACATCATGTCCTTTAAACTTAATAATCCTTTTAATAGCTTCCCCAATAATAGCTGTTCTTAAATGACCAACATGTAATGGTTTAGCAATATTAGGGCCGCCATAATCTAAAAAATATAGCTCTTTTTTTGTAACTTTTTCTAAATTAAAATGGTCATCTTTTAACATTTTATTCAATAATTCATTTATTAAATTATCGCTAATAATAATATTTATAAAACCTGGTTTTATAAAAGTAACTTCTTTAAAATAATCCTTAAAAAAAGTTAAATTATTTATTTTAGCTACTATTTCTTCTCCAATTTCTAAAGGATTCTTATGATATAATTTAGCTATTTTAAATATATCATTACATTGATAATCACCTAAATCACTTCGGTTTGATTTAATAATACTTATTTGTTCCATATAACCATTTTCTTTAAAAACCTTATTAATTATTTCTTCTAATATTTTAATTATCATTTATTTCCTCCAATTCATAATGCATTTTACACTTTGTTGTTTTGATATAATATTTTATTTGTAAGGAAGTTTTATCTTTAATAATACTATTAGTTTTAATATCTAATAAAGTATTAAAATTTTCTTTTTTTAAATAACAATTACCACAAGAATCTTGTTTATTTATAAAATCTAAACTAATTAAATAATCCTTATTTTCCCTTGTCATAACAATGTTATCTTTAATAATTAAAGTAACTAAACAATCATTATCATTATATATTATTTTATTATTTATTTTAATAGCTTGATAAATTATAAATGGTTCATTATTTATTTTTATACGAATATTAATTTTACTCACTTAAATCACTTCTTTTACATTTTTAATTATAACACAT
>JAVXGE010000007.1:0-20744 GCA_036657555.1 Bacilli bacterium | reverse complement strand
TATTTTTCAAAGGATTTAGAGATTTTTTTTTTGTTTAAAAGATGCGTAGTATTTTAGTTTTTTATTTAATCTTTTATAAATAACTTAAAAGTCCTAGTTAAAAATCGTGCTTTATAATTCTAAAAGCTTTTTCTTTAGAATATTTTTACAGTCAATTCTTTTATTATTAGATAATTATACTATCTTTTGAATGCTTCCAATTTCATTGATAATTTTTGTTGACTGTTTCCATTTTTGTATAATCTTTAATAATATAGTGGAGTTGTCTTACCTTGTAATTATAAAGCTAAGGGGCAGCTTGAATTTATCGTGTCAATGTGCTATAATAATCCACATGTTAAATTCAAAATATTATTAAAGGGGGATTTTATATGAATTTCGACAAACTTAAACCATCTGAGGAAATGAAATGGCAACAATATCAAAGTGAAGACGCTAAAAACATTGCATTTCCCAAAATGTCAATTTATGACCTAGTTCGTGATGAAAATAGAAATCGTAAAGATAATATTGCTTTAGGATTTTATGGTACAGAGATATGCTATGGGGAATTTTTTGATAAAGTAGATGAAACGATTGAATCACTGAAAAAAAAGGTTGATGCCGGTGAAATAATCACCATTTCTGCCTTGACAACACCTGAGCTTGTTTATTTATTCTATGCCTTAAGTGAGCTTAGAGCTATTTCCAATTTTGTTGATCCTAGAACCAGTTTTAATGGACTAGTTGATTATATTAAAGAAGTAAAATCGACGAAGCTTGTCACACTTAGTTTATTTAATGATAAGATAAAAAACATTTTTGAAGAAACAACAATCAATGAAATAATTAATATTTCACTGAGGAATTCTGCTAGCAAATTGCCATTTTCTCTAAATATGGCTAGTTTAGTGACTGATATGATGACAAAAATTAAATATTCTGATGGAAAACATATTAAATTTTCAGATTATATAAATGATATTGACTCGACATCTATATTACAGATAAAACCAGATTATCAAGAAAATATGCCTTTGACAATTGTTCATACTGGTGGAACCACGGGGGTTCCTAAAGGTGTATTATTATCACATGATGGTTTTAATGCTATGGCATGGCAATATAAGTATTCTGGATTAAATCTGCAATCTAAGCATAAATTCATGAATATGATGCCACCATTTATTGCTTATGGACTCGATATGATCCATATGCCTCTTGTTATGGGACAAAAAGTAGATATTGTTTCCAATTTCAACCCTAAAAAATTTGATCGACTAGTATATCAATACAAACCGAATCATTTTGCAGGCGTTCCATCGCATCTTGGTGGCCTTAAAGATAGTAAACTTTTAAAAAATGAAGATCTTTCGTATATTATTACTCCTGCTGTTGGTGGCGATGGTATTATGTCAAAGTTACATGAAGAAGGATCAGAATTTTTATTGAGTCACAACGCACAACAAGGAATAACACCAGGCTATGCCCTTACAGAGGCAAATTCTGTATTTAGTGTTTGTATAAATGAACACGTAAAATATGGTAGTGCGGGTTTTCCATTACCTGGTGGAACAGTAGGAATTTTTGATGAAAACAAAGAAGAACTTGGATATAATAAACAAGGTGAGTTATGCCTATGTACTCCTACTAAAATGCTTGGTTATTATCACAATGCAGAGGCTACGAAGGAAATGCTAAAAACTCATAAAGATGGCAAAGTATGGATTCATACGAAAGATATTAGTTATATTGATGAAGATGGTTTTATATGGGTTGTTGGAAGAATTAAAGATATGATTATCCGCCATGATGGTTTTAAGGTCTTTCCAAAGATGATTGAGGACATTATTCTAACACATTATGCAGTAGAACAATGTAAAGTTGTAGGAATTAGAGACTATGAATTTCCTCAAGGACAAAAACCAAAAGCACATATAAAGTTAAAACCAGAATTTATAACAGATGAGAAAAAAGTCATTGATGAAATATCCATACTCTGTGAAAAAATGCTTGCCGAATATGTTGTTCCTCACGATTTTAAATGTCGAGACAATTTTCCTCTTACACCAATCGGAAAAATTGACACAATTGCATTGCAAAAAGAGGATCAAGCCGTAGAATTAGATAAAATTAAAACATTAGAAAAACCAATAGGATGTAGTAATAAAATCAACAAATAACCAGTTTGTCATTAAGAATTATATCTGACATTTTCTTATTCGTGATATATACGAATACAAAGAGCCCTTTCTTATAAAGTTTTGGAGGTAGAATATGTATATTGGTATTACAGTGATACTATGCAGTATGGTTTATGTCGTTTTAGTTGCTTACACTTTTTATTCAAAACGCCGAGTCAATTCAACAGAAACAAAAAGTTACAGCGGTATGATTATTGTTAGTTTCATATCATTGATCTTTGAATTTCTAAGTATTATTTTTGTTAGAGATTATGAGAATTATTATATTGTCAGCCAGATCGTTAACAGAATATTTATTGTTTGTGTGTTTCTTTGGACTTCATTACTGACACATTATATTTTTACAATCACATTTGTTGATAATGATAAAAAGAAATTAAAAAGTAAAAAAAATGCTAAAAAATTATTTTTTCCTTTTATAATAATGGTTATCATATTGTCTATTGCCTTATTTACATTACCACTCCAATTTTTTAGTCAAGGAGAAATTGTATATTCTTATGGTATGGCAACTAATTTACTAAACATTATTGTATTAATTTATGTTGTTCTTTGGATAACATTTACAATATCAAATTATAAAACATTAAAGATTAAAAAATATCTTCCGATTTTTGTATTCATTGTTTGTGTCATTATCACTTTGATTGTTAGAAGTATCAACCCCGCCTTACTCCTAATCAATGCTACCATATCATTAGTTACAGTTTTAATGTATCATACAATAGAAAATCCAGACATTAAAGTTATTGCCAGTTTAAATTTAGCAAAAGATCAAGCAGAAAGAGCCAATCGTGCCAAAACGGACTTTCTTTCAAGCATGAGTCACGAAATAAGAACACCGTTAAATGCAATCGTTGGATTATCTGAGGACATTTGTACTTATAAGTATCAAGTTCCTCCAGAAGTTGTTGAAGATTCTGAGGATATTCAAAATGCCTCACAGACATTACTTGAAATCGTCGGCAATATTTTGGATATTAGTAAAATTGAAAGTGAAAAAATGGAAATAATCGAAGTTCCTTATAATTTTAAAGAAGAAATCACCAAGTTAGCTAGAATAGTGGGAACACGAATTGGCGAAAAACCAATTGACTTTAAAATAAAGGTAGCAGAGGATATTCCCTATGAACTTATTGGCGATAAGAATCACATTAAAGAAATCGTTAATAATTTACTTACCAATGCAATCAAATACACAGAAAAAGGACAAATTGACTTGAATGTGAAATGTATTAATCACGGAAAACAAAGCTTATTGATGATTAGTGTCCAAGATACAGGCCGGGGAATTAAAGCAGAGAATATTGAAAAATTATTTTCAAAATTTGAACGATTAGACATCGAAAAAAACACAACCACCGAGGGAACCGGTTTAGGGCTAGCTATCACAAAATCTTTAGTTGAAATGATGGGCGGAAAAATTAATATCCAAAGTCAGTTTGGGAAAGGCTCTCTTTTTATAGTTCAACTTCCCCAAAAGATTGGAAAGTTATCAGAACCACTAACGAATACACAACTAATCAATACCGTTGAAATTCATAATAAGGCTTACCAACCAACAAAACCATCTGATAATATAAGTTATGGAAATAAGCGAATTTTGGTAGTTGATGATAACAATTTGAACATAAAAGTGGCAATTCGAGCACTATCTAGTTTTAATTTTGAAATTGATACCTGCACCGATGGTCAACAATGTTTAGATAAGATTAATTCTGAATCACAATATGATTTAATACTTATGGATATTATGATGCCGAATATGAGTGGAGAAACAGCCCTTTCTAAATTAAAAGAAAATCCCGACTTTACAACTCCAGTTATCGCACTAACTGCAGACGCTGTTGCCGGAGCAAAGGAAAAATATATAAAAGAAGGATTTACAGATTATATTGCCAAGCCCTTTAATAGAGAGCAAATAAAAGAAAAATTGGATAAGATCTTAAAAAATAATTAGTATAATATCTTTAGGTTCAAGGTCAAGTGGTATTAATGAACCAAAACCAATGAATTGTTTAAGACTAAAATTTAGTCTTCTTTTATTATGCAGTAATAGGTTTAAAATACCTTTAACTAACATAATTCTAATTTTATCTAAAGCATTTCTAAACTAAATTATGATATGAAATCTATTAGGAATTAAAATAGCATTGTTAATAAAAATAGAAACTAACAAAATAGTACCGTTTTTTAATTAAATAATAAATAAAATTGAATAATGTGTGTTATACTAATAAACGAAAGAACTAGAGGTAATTATGAAATTTATAGAATTAGGCTTATCAAAGTCATTATTAACAGCAATTGAAAAAGAAAACTATATTGAAGCAACACCGATTCAAGAAATGAGCATACCTCATATTTTGAACAATAAAGATGTTTTAGGTATAGCTCAAACAGGAACTGGTAAAACAGCTGCTTTTGCCTTACCCATTTTAGAAAAACTAATCAAAGAAAATAAACCGGATAAAAAAATAAAAGCTTTAATATTAAGCCCGACTAGAGAATTAGCTATTCAAATAAGGGATAATTTTAGAAACTATGCCGCTTTAACTAATTTTAAATGTAGTGTCATTTTGGGTGGCGTTAACCAAAGTTCACAAATTAATGTTTTAAAACAAGGAGTTGATATATTAGTAGCAACGCCAGGTCGTTTATTAGACTTAGTTAAAAGAAACTATGCTAATCTAAGCAGTGTCAAAATGTTAGTCTTAGATGAGGCCGATACAATGCTTGATATGGGCTTTATAAGGGACATTAAACAAATTGTTGGTAGAATACCGGCAGATAGACAAACAATGCTCTTTTCGGCCACTATGCCTAAAGAAATAAAAGAATTGGCCAACGACTTTTTAAAAAATCCAGTAACAGTATCAATAACACCAGTTGCCTCAACTGTACCAAAAATAAAACAATCAATTTATTATATAGCTAAAAAAGAAAAATTAAATTTATTACTAGACATTTTGAACGAAGAAAAAATAACCTCAGCTTTAGTTTTTACAAGAACAAAACATGGAGCTGATAAATTAAGCGATCAGCTAAGAGAATATAATGTTAAATGTGGAGTAATTCACGGCAATAAAAGTCAACCTAATAGAGTAAAAGCCTTAGCTAATTTTAAAGAAGGAAAAACCCCACTTTTAATAGCTACCGATATAGCCGCTCGAGGAATTGATATAAATGAATTATCACATGTTATAAATTATGACATGCCCGAAAAAGCCGAATTATATGTTCATAGAATAGGCCGAACAGCAAGAGCTGGACATGAAGGAATTTCAATCTCTTTATGTTCAGAAGATGAAATGAGTCGTTTAAGAGATATTGAAAAATTAATTAAACAAAGAATACCAGCCATAAGCCATAAATATACAGCTAAAGATGAAGTGAAAATAGAAACAACTTCAAAAAATAATCATAAAACAAATAACAATTCATTTCAAAAGAATATGTCTAACAATTCTAAACATAGTTATAATAGAAGTAACGTAAGATATAATCGAACAAGAAATAAATAAAACCAAGAATTTAATTCCTGGTTTTTTTGTAAACTTTTATTTTTGATAAATCTTCTACTAATTTGAAATTAATACTTCTTTCTTCTTTATTAGCACTAGTAACTGTTAGCATAATTTTATCGCCTATTTTATAACAAATATCGCCATCTTTTGTACTAATACTTATATTATGACTATCAAAGTATAAGCCAGCTTCATTTATTTTATGCATACTAACTTTCCCTGAAATAGCATTAAGTGTTTTAATACTTATTTCAGATCTACTTATATAGGTAATATAACTTTCAAAAATACCACCAATATGTTGTTCCATATATTCAGCCATCTTATATTCATTAACTTCTTTTTCAACCTCATCAGTAAGCCGTTCTTTAATTGTCGCATGCGTACAAGCTTCTTGTAAGGCTTTTTCTTTATCATCAATATGATCAACATCAACATAAGTACTATATTCATCAAGCAAAGTATGAGTTATTAAATCCATACTTCGTCTAATTGGAGCAGTAAAATGGGTATAATTTTCCAATGCTAAACCAAAATGACCAATATTTTGAGTACTATAAGTTGCCCTTTTCATACTTCTTAAAACAAGATTAGATAAAATCGGAAATTCTTCTAATTTAGCTAATTTATTTAAAAAATCTTGAACAGTTTTAGGGTTTTTAAAACTACCAGGAATAATGAGTTTATATCCCATTAAATTTATATAAGCCATAACTTCAGCTATTTTACTTTTATCAGGAACATCATGAATTCGATATATACCAGGTAATTGCATATTAGAAATATGACTAGCAACAATTTCGTTAGCTGCTAACATAAAATTTTCAATAATTTTTTCACTTGTTCCACGAGCAACAGGATTAATACTAATTGGTAATCCTGTTTCATCAGTTTTTATTGTAATATCATTATCACCAAAATCTAAATAACCGCGACTGTTTTTTTGTTTATTTAATTTATTTGATAAATTACGCATTAACATAAGAGCCGGAATAAATGCTTCATAACCATTGACAAGGGTATCATTATCCAATATTTTATTAACATCTTCGTAAGTCATCTTTTTATCAGAACGAATCACACTATCCAATATTTCATAATTAATAACTTTGCCATTAACATCATATTCAATCATACATGTTTTAGCTAAGCGATCAACATTAGGATTTAATGAACAAATACCATTTGATATTTGATGTGGAAACATCGGAATAACACTATCAACTAAATAAACACTATTAGCGCGATTACAAGCCTCATTAAATAAAGTTGAACCAGGCTTAATATAATGACTTAAAGCAGCAATATGAACACCAAGCATATAATTACCTTTATCATTAATTTCTAAACTAATAGCATCATCAATATCTTTAGCTGTTGCTCCATCAATTGTAAAAGTCAATTTATCTCTTAAATCAGTTCTATTTTTCATATCAAAACTAGTTACTTCAGTTGGAATAGCTTCTAATTCAGCTAGGGCTTCATCACTAAAATCAATATCAATACCTTTTGTCATAATCATCGTTCTTATATCAATATTAGCATCATCTTTATGACCAATTTTATTTATAAATTGTCCATTATATTGATTATTAGTTATAGTATCAACCTTAACTAATATAATATCTCCAGTGACTAACTTTTTAGTAGCCTGCTTATCAAGATTCACTTTATAATTAAAAGTAGATCGATAAGGTTTTAAAATAATTTTCCCATCATTAATAACTTCAAAAGCAATTAAGCCATTATTTCGTTTAACAATTTTTTTGATAAAACCTTCTTCTTTACCATTAATTTTAAAATTATTCTTTTTAACAATAACAATATCACCTTCTAAAGCTCCTAACAATTGAAGGTCGGGAATATAGATAACATTATTTTTAAAAACAATAAATGCTTCTTTTTTCTTATTAATATGTAGTTTTTCTTGCACTAAATCATCATCATTGGGAAAACACATATAACCAAAATCATCAGAATAAATATTTCCTAAGGTTTCTAATTTATTTAAAGCATCATCAAATAGCTCTAATTCTTCTTGCTTAACATTAAAAGATTTTATAAGTTCCTTCCTATTAATTTTACCTTTGTGGTGATTAAAAAAATCTAATAAAGATAACTCAATACTGCTCATATTATCTCTCCTTTAATATAATATACACCAAATTTTAGCTTTCGTAAACCACTTTAGGATATTTTAAACAAAACATTATAAACTTCTATTTTTAAATGCTTACGTGGTATAATTAAAGAGGTGATAAGTATGGATAAAAAATATGATTTAATAATAGCCCCTTATTGGTACAAAAAAGAAATATTAAAATATTGGTCTTTGAATAAAAAAATAGTTAAAACTAAAATTATAAGCTTAGAAGAATTCAAAAATAATTATTTTGGAACTTATGACCCAAAAGCTTTTTATTATTTAATAAAAAAATATAATTATAAACCAGAAATAGTTAAAGAATATTTAAATAATTTATTTTATAATAGTTTAAAATTAAAAAAAATATATGAAGAATTAAATAATAATAATTTATTAATTTTTAATCCTTATTTTAAAAACTCTTTTCAAACAATTTTAATTATTGGTTATAGTAAAATTGATAACTATCTTTTAAAGGAATTAAACCAATACAGTGTTACTTATCAATCTAATAATAATCATTTTAAACATAATATTTATGAGTTTGAAACAATTGATGAGGAAATATGCTTTCAAGCTACACAAATATTAGAACAATTAAAAGTAACACCTATTAATAAAATATTTTTAGTAAATGTTACTGAAGAATATTTATATCCTTTAAAAAGAATTTTTACTATGTATAATATTAATTTTAATATAAAAAGTAAACAAACCATTTTTACAACCCCAACCGTTAATCAATTTTTAAAACAATTAAAAATAACTAAAAATATAAAATTATCTTTAGAAAATATTCCTAAAAATGAAATATATAATATTATTATTGATCTTTTAAATAAATATACTTTTGTTAAAAAGGTTGATGAAGCTTTAATAGAATGTTTAACTTATGAATTAAAACAAATAAACACTATTACTCCAACCTTAGATGAAGCAATTGAAGTTATTAGCTTAGATGAAATGCTTCTAGATGATGCTTATTATTTTATTTTAGGATTTAATGAACAAATACCAAAAGTTTATCGCGACGAAGACTATTTAATGGATAAAGAAAAGATAAGTTTAGGTATTATGTCAAGTCTTGAAAAGAATAAAACAGAAAAAGAAAAAATAGAGAACTTATTACTTAAATTTAAAAATTTAACAATATCTTATAAATTAAAAACACCTTTTGCCTCATATTATCCATCACCTTTAGTTGAACAATTAACAATTATAAAAGATTATAAAATTAAACCTTTTTATTCTAATATGATTAATAAAATAAATTTAGGTAAAATGTTAGATAAATTTATAAAATTTAATGATAAAGATACTAACCTTAACCTTTATTATACAACTTATAAAGATGTAGATTATTTGACATATAATAATTCTTTTACTAATCTTGATAATAATTCTTTTTTAAATTTTATTGATAATAAATTATTACTATCTTATTCTAGTTTAAATAATTATTTTAAGTGTCAATTCAAATATTATATAAATAACATTTTAAAATTAGATCCTTTTGAAGACACATTAGCAACTAAAATAGGCAATTTATTTCATATTTGCTTGTCGAAAATGTATGAAAAAGATTTTAATTTAGAAGAAGTATATCAAGCTTTTATAAAAACTCAAGTTTTAAATTATAAGGAACAATTTTTTATTGAACATTTAAAACAATCTTTAATTTTTGTTATTGATACAATTAATGCACAAGACTGTTATTCTGATCTTTCTTCAGTATTAACAGAACAAAAAATATATGTTAATAAAGACCGTAATATTAAAATTACCTTTATGGGTATTGTCGATAAAATAAAATATAAAGAAGAAAATAATAAAACCATTATGGCAATTATTGATTATAAAACCGGTTTAGTTGATTCAACTTTAGATAATATTAATTATGGCCTTAATCTTCAATTACCACTTTATATTTATTTAGCTAAAAACAGTAATTTTAAAGAAGTTGAAATAGCCGGATTTTATCTTCAAAAAATATTAAATAGTGAAACCTTAGATGCCCAAAGTGATGACTTAAAAACAAAACTAAAACTAGTTGGTTTTACTAATAGCAATTTAAAACTTTTAAATCAAATGGATACAAGTTATGAAGACAGTTTAGTTATTAAAAGTATGAAGATGTGTCAAAATGGTTTTTACCACTATGCTAAAGTATTAACTAGTCAGCAAATTGATAATATATCAAAATTAGTCGATACAAAAATAGAAGAAGCTATTGATGGTATTATCACTAATACCTTTACGATTAATCCTAAAAGAATCGATGACAAATTAATAGGATGTCAATATTGTCAATATAAAGATTTATGCTATCGCAAAGAAGAAGACATTATAAACTTAAAAAATACCCCTTTAGAAGATGTTTTAGGAGGTGAAAACAATGCCTAAATGGACAGATGAACAACTAACAGCCATCAATAAAGAAGGACAAAATATAATTGTTAGTGCCGGAGCCGGAAGTGGGAAAACAGCCGTTTTAAGTAGCCGCGTTATTCGTAAACTTATCGACGGAAGCAACATCGATGAATTATTAATCTTAACCTTTACCAATGCCGCTGCCAATGAAATGAAAGAAAGAATTCGTCAAAAAATAAAAGAAATACCATCTTTAAAAGACCAATTAATCAAAATTGATAGCGCTTATATTACCACCTTCGATGCCTACGCCTTATCAATTGTTAAAAAATATCATACCTTAATCAATATTAGTGAAGAACCAATTATCGGCCAAGCTAGTATTGTTAACTTAGAAAAAGAACGTATATTAGATGAATTATTTGAAGAATTATATAAAGAAGCCAATCCCAACTTTTTAAACTTCATCGCTGATTTTTGCTTAAAAGATGATATTGAAATAAAACAAGCCCTTAAAAAAATGAATGATAATCTTGATCTTCTTTATGACAAAGATGCTTATTTAGATACCTATATTAATACTTATTATAATAATTCATATTTAGATAATATTATTTCTAAATATATAAATAATTTAATCATTAAAATAAAAGAAATAGAAGACTTATTACCAACTTTAAATAGTCTTTGTGAAAATACTTATTATAATTCTTTTAAAGCTGTTTTAGAACCATTACTTAATTCTAATACTTATGACAGCATTAAATTAAATAGTCTTTTAAAACTTCCTAATGCTCCCCGCGGAAGCAGTTTAGAATTTAAAAAAAGCAAAGATCAAATTAGTACTAATCTTAAATTAATTAATAAGTGTTGTAAGTACAATAAAATAGATGACATCAAAGAAGCCTTGTTAAAGACTAAAAGGTATGTTGTTGAAATAATAGAAATAATAAAAAAATATACACAAAGAATTGACACTTATAAAAAAGAAAAAGATGTCTATGATTTTATTGATATTGCTAAAATGGCAATTCAAATATTAGAAAAGAATCCTCTAATATGTAAGGATATAAAGGACAATTTTAAAGAAATATTAATTGATGAATATCAAGATACAAGTGATTTACAAGAACTTTTTATTTCTTTGATTGCTAATAATAATGTTTATATGGTTGGTGATATTAAACAATCAATATATCGTTTTAGGAATGCTAATCCTAATTTATTTAAACAAAAATATGAAGCTTATAGTTTGAATCAAGATGGATATCGGATCGATTTAAATAAAAATTTTCGTTCTCGTAAAGAAGTTCTTGATAATATAAATCTCTTGTTTGGGCTTGTTATGGATAGTGAACTTGGTGGTTGTGATTACAATTTGAACCAAAAAATGCTTTTTGGGAATATGAGTTATAATGAAGAAGGTAAGACTAATCAAGATAATAATTTTGAAATATTAAATTATGATAAAGAAACTTCTTTTAGCAATACCGAAGTAGAAATATTTACTATTGCTAGTGATATTCTCGATAAAGTAAACAATCATTATCAAGTTTTCGACAAAGATAAAAGTATTAAAAGAGATGTTTGTTTTAATGATTTTGCTATTTTAATGGATCGTGGTAATGATTTCAACTTATATAAAAAAATTTTTGAATATTTAAATATTCCATTAACTATTTATAAAGACGAATCAATTAGTAATTCAGTTGATATCGATATTATTAAAAATATATATCAATTTATCCTTAAAATAAAAAAACAAACATTTGATAAAATATTTGAATATTGTTATTTAAGTATTGCTAGAAGTTATTTATTTAATTTAGACGATAATGAAATTTTTAATACCATTAAAAATAAAACCATTAATAAGACAGATATTTATAAAATTGCTTCAGCAATCGCAATTGATGAAATAACCAATAGTCAATTATTGGAAAAAATTATTTATGATTTCAAATTTTACACTAAAATAATGACCATTGGTGACATAGATAAACATTTAGTTACACTCGAATACTTGCTACAATTAGCTAATGATAGTCAGAAAATAGGCTATACATGTGAAGAATTTAGTAACTATTTAATTACTATATCCGCTAAAGATATTGATGTTAAATGTTCTTTAAATAAAGATAATTCTAATAGTTGTAAAATAATGACTATTCATGCTTCAAAAGGCTTAGAATATTATATTTGTTATTATAGCGGATTAGATAAAAAATTTAATATTAAAGAATTAAATGATAAATTTTTATTTGATAAAGAATATGGTTTTATAACACCTTATTTAGACAAGGGAATGAAAAGCACCATTACAAAGGAATTGTTAAAAAATAGATATTTAAAAGAAGAAATATCCGAAAAAATAAGACTATTTTATGTTGCTTTAACAAGAGCTAAAGAAAAAATGATTTTAATAACTTCTATAATTGAAGAAGACAACGATATTAAAGAAATTGTCCCCATTAATGAAAGATTAAAATACATGTCCTTTAAAGATATTTTAGCTTCCACTTATAAATATATTAAAAATTATATTAAACTTTCAGATTCTTCAAAAATTGGTTTAACTAAAGATTATAATAAACTTAAAAAAAATAATTATAAAAATAATATTATTTTAACTAATGAAACTTTAAAAGTTGTCGAATATCAAAATAAAGCAAAATTAGTCGATAATAATCATTATTCTAAAATAAGCCATGAATTATACAATGATGAAACTTTAGAAAATATTAATCTAGGCATCAATATTCATAAAATATTTTATAATACTGATTTTAATAATCATCATTTAAATAATAGTTATGAAGAAAATAAAGTTTTAAAATTTATTAATAGTGGTCTTTTAAAAGACACCATTAATATTTATAAAGAATATGAATTTATGTATGAAAAAAATGGTCTTTCTTATCATGGCATCATTGATTTACTATTAGAATATGAAAACTGTTTTAAAATTATTGATTATAAACTAAAAAAAATATATGATGAAGCTTATATTAAACAATTAAAAGGTTATAAAGAATATATAGAAACGCTTAGCAGTAAAAAAGTTGATATTTATTTATATTCCATTATTGATGAGCAATTAATAAAGTTGTAAAAGTAATATAAGATGTGATATAATTTACCAAGGTGAGATTATGAATGTGTTTCAATATTTTTTGTTATTTATCGTATATGCTTTTTTTGGTTGGTTTTTAGAAGTTTTAAATGCTTTAATCAGACAGAAAAAATTTATTAACCGCGGTTTTTTAATTGGTCCATATTGCCCCATATATGGGGTTGGCGGTGTTTTAATAACCCTTGTTTTAACACGATATCATCATGACCCAATTGCCTTATTTATAATGGCTTTAGTCATGTGTGCTGTTTTAGAATATCTAACAAGTTATTTAATGGAAAAGATATTTAAAGCTCGTTGGTGGGATTATTCTTCTAAAAAATTTAATATAAATGGTCGTATTTGTTTGGAAACAATGATTGTTTTTGGTCTTGGAGGCTGTTTTACTATTTATGTAGCTAATCCATTAGTTATACCAATTATTACAAGCTTTAATCCTATAATAACTAATATAGTAGCCATAACATTATTAATTTTATTTTTATTTGATTTAATTGTTTCCTTTAAAATTATAGCCAACTTTAAAAAAGCTGCTTTTAATTTTCCTAAAAAGGATAGCACCGAAGAAATAACTAAATTTGTTAAAGAAATACTAGCTAAAAAGAATATATACACAAGAAGACTTATGAATGCTTTTCCTAAAGTTGAAGCTTATATTAAAAAGAAGAAAAAGGACTAGTTTAGTTCTTTTTTTCATATTATAAAATAGGTGATAAAGTGAAAAAGTATGTTGTTTTAATTATCTTATTAATATTACCATTTAATGTTAAGGCTTATACAACCAGTGCTAGTAGTGCTATATTAATGGATATGGATAGTGGTAACATTATATATGGTAAAGATATTAATGAAGTTCGAAGTATAGCCAGTATTTCAAAAATAATGACAGCCATTGTAGCCATTGAAGCAAACAAATTAAATGACATTGTAACAATTGATGATACAATATTAAAAGCTTATGGATCCGGCATTTATATTAAACAAAATGAACAAATAAGCTTAGAAGCTTTAATATATGGCCTTATGTTAAGAAGCGGTAATGATGCTAGTTTAGCCATAGCTTCTTATGTAGGTGGTAATGTTACTAATTTCATTACTATGATGAATAAAAAAGCTCAAGAAATAGGAATGCGTAATACTGTTTTTAACAATCCCAACGGTTTAGATGACAACGGTGGCAATAAAGCCAGTGCTTATGATATGGCTTTACTTACTAGTTACGCCATGAAAAATGATATATATAAAAAAATCGTTAAAACTAAAAAATACACAGCAAAAACAAATATGAATAACTATGTATGGACTAATAAAAACAAACTATTATTTAATTATAAATATACAACAGGTGGGAAAACTGGCTTTACGGATATAGCTAAAAGAACCCTTGTTACAACAGCTAGTAAAAACAACATTAATTTAGTTGCCGTTACTTTAAACGATGGTAATGACTTTACCGATCATACTAATTTATTTGAAGAAGCCTTTAAAGAATATACAAATTATATTATTTTAAAAAAGGGAAATATTAATATTATCGATGAACAATATTACCTTAACGATAAATTATATATAGAAAATAATTATTCTTATAATTTGAAAGATAATCATAATAAAGTTGTTTTAAATTATAAATTAGAAAAAAAACGAGAATATAAATCAAAAGATGAAGTAGGAATTATCGAAGTTGTCATTAATAATAAAAAAGTCCATGAAGAAAAAATATATGTTTTAAAAACAAATAAACTATCTATTTGGAATAAGTTAAAGGTTTGGTTTAAATGGTAAATAAGATATGGGCTTTTTTCATAATCATCGGTATTTTATTTTGTATATTTACTAATAAAACTGAATTATTAAATAAAGAAATATTAATAAGTACCAAAACAGCTTTTGATATGACAATTAAAATATTTCCTGTAATGGCTTTATGGTTAGGTATTGCTAAAATAGCTCAAGAAGCCGGCTTATTTAAAAAATTATCTTTAAAATTATCTGGTTTTTTAAAATATGTTTTTCCCGACATTCCTAAAGGACACATTGCTTTTAGTTATATAAGTTCTAATGTTATAGCTAATATGTTTGGCTTAGGTAATGCCGCAACGCCATTAGGTTTAAAAGCAATGCAATCATTACAAACATTGAATCCTAATAAAGATACCGCAACAAGATCAATGATAACTTTTCTCGTTTTAAATACAACAGGTTTTACATTAGTTCCAACAACCATAGTTTCTTTAAGAATGATGTATAATAGTCCTAATCCAACATCTATTGTAGCTCCTTGCCTTATAATAACCCTATTAACAACCATAAGTGGTTTAATTATTGACCGTTTATTTTGGCGATATCATGAGTAATTATATTATTCCTTTAATGGTTTTATTAGTCGTTGTTTATGCAATATATAAACATGTTAATGTTTACGACACTTTTATTGATGGAGCTAAAGAAAGCTTTGATATGATTTTAAAACTTTTTCCTTGTCTATTAGCTATGATATTAGCCGTTAATATATTTTTAAAAAGCGATATTATTTTTACTTTATTTAAATTTATTTCTTTTATTCCAAATGAAATAATTCCCATGATCATTATGCGACCAATATCAGGAACTTCTTCATTAGCAATATTAACCAACATTTATGAAACATTAGGCCCAGATAGTTATTTAGGTTATTTAGCTTCTTTTATTCAAGGGTCAACCGATACAACTTTTTACATTTTAACCCTTTATTTTGGAAGTGTTGGCATTAAAAAAATTAAATATGCCTTATGGGTTGGTTTATTAGCTGATTTAGTTGGTATTACTTTAAGTATTATTTTAATTAATTTGTTATTTTAGTTTGCATTTCTTCATTTTATAATATATAATCATTACAGGTGATACAAATGGAGAGATTACAAAAGATAATAGCTAATAATGGTTATTGTTCAAGAAGAAAAGCCGAAGAACTAATAACTAAAGGTTTAGTTTCAGTGAATGGCGAAGTTATTAAAGAACTAGGAACTAAAGTAAGCGAAAAAGCAACAATTGTCGTAGAAGGCAATGCTTTAGGTAAAGATAATAAAGAATATGTTTTATTATATAAACCACGTGGCGTTGTTACAACAACAAGTGATGATAAACATCGTAAAACCGTAATAGATTTAATTAATACAAATAAAAGATTATACCCTGTTGGTCGATTAGATTATGACACAACCGGTGTTTTATTATTAACTAATGATGGGGAATTAACTAATTTATTACTTCATCCTCGTAATAACATTGATAAGATCTATATTGCTAAAATAGAAGGTATCATGACTGGAAAAGATATTAAAATATTAGAATCTGGCGTTATTATTGACGGCGTTAAAACAGCAAGATGTAAAGTAAAACTTAAAAAAATAGACAAAAAAACTAATACATCTTTAATTCAAATGACAATTCACGAAGGTAAAAACCATCAAGTAAAAAAAATGTTATTAACTTTAGGCTATGAAGTTATAAAATTAAAAAGAGAACAAATTGCTTTCTTAGATTTAACAGGTTTAAAACCTGGTGAATATCGTAATTTAACCGTTAAAGAAGTTAAAAAGTTATATAGTATAGAATAAAAAAACGCTTCTAAGCGTTTTCTATTTCAATAGCACTAGTAGGACAACTACTAGCGGCATCATTAACATCATCTTTTAAATCATCTTTAATTTCCTCATTAATAGCATGAGCAAATCCATCATCTTGAATATTAAATACTTCATCACAAATAGCTTCACATTGCCCACAACCAATACAATTATCGCTTATTACTTTAACTTTCATTTTCTAACCTCCGTTATCAATTATAGATAATTTATTTAAAAAATGCAAGTATATGTTTAAAAAAAGTTAAAAATGTGTTATCATATTTTATGAAAGGTATTATATATGGTGATTTTATGCCGAGTAGAATGGAAAAATATTATCAAGCATCTAATGATACAAAAAGAAGAACCAATAAAAATGCTGACTTATATAAAACCATATATGACGAAGCTAAATATACGAATGTTGAAGGTATTTCTATCATTGAAAAAAACGAAAAAATAGATATTGAAAAAATAAGAGAATTATTAGCTGAGCGCGATGTATCTAAAAAAGAAAAAATTATCAAACAAGAACCAATTGAAGTAGTTATACCTGATGTTGAAGAAAAAAATTACGACATTATGGATGTCTTAGATAAAGCTAAGAACGAACGCCCGGAAGCCGATAAAAAATTTTCTAATACACAATATGATATTTTAAAAGGCCTTAATTTAGATAATGTATCCCCAACGCATATTGATGATGCCGATTTAAAAAATATGATTGATGCTATAACTGTTAATAGTAAGATGGGGGTAACAAGCGATTTATTGGATGACTTAAAAACAATTCATGAACCACTACCCGGTATTGATAAACCATTAGAAGTAGATAATTGCGATAAAATTGATAAATCATTTTATACTTCAAGTATGGGCTTTAGTAATGCTGATTTCGATGATTTTAAAGAAATGAAAGATGATATTAAAAAAAATAGTATGTTAACTAAAATTTTATTATTTATTTTATTAGTTGTTGTTATAACGGGAGCTATGTTTCTTATTTATCATTTTGTAAAATAAAAAAATATCAATTAAGATATTTTTTTTATCGGTTGTAGAATTCAACAATTAATGCATCATTAATATCAGCATTAAGTTCACTACGTTCTGGATATCTTACATAAGTTCCAGTCATTTTAGCATCATCGTATGTAACAAATTCAGCTCTTTTTACTAAAGCTTCTAGTGAGGCTTTAACAATAGCTAAATCTTTAGCATTTTCTTTGATAGCAATAACATCGCCTGGTTTACAAGTGTATGATGGAATATCAACTTTATTACCATTAACAGTAATATGACCATGGTTAACTAATTGTCTAGCACCACGTCTTGTTGTTGAAAAGCCTAAACGATAAGTTAAATTATCTAAACGACTTTCTAATAACTTAAATAAGTTGTGACCATGAACACCTTTTAATTTGCCAGCTCTAATGAAAGTAGCCTTAAATTGTTTTTCGCTCAAACCATACATAAATCGAGCTTTTTGTTTTTCTTGTAATTGAATACCATAGTTTGATAATTTTTTAGTTCTTTTCTGACCGTGTTGTCCTGGGGCAAAAGGTCTTTTAGCTAAATCTTTACCAGTTTCTAAAATAGAAAAAGCTAATTTACGAGATTTACGATTAATTGGTCCTGTATATCTTGACATCTAATATCTCCTTTCTGGTAAGCTACCTAAGGTTATTTGCCAAATTATAGGGTGTTTATTTAAAATATCATCGCGTATTCAGCTCTTAGCTACCGATAACCCCTAAAGGTAATAAACACATCATAATCTTCAAAATAACGCTGCTTAGATGCAGTTATAATTATAGTATGCTTTTACTAATAAGTCAATACATAAAAGCTTAAATTATGTGTATTTACTTAATTAAAGGTCTTTTAACACTTTAATATTTATTGTTAAAAATTAACAAGATACTAAAAAAGTAAAATTTTTGTCGTAAAATGTTGAATTTTGTGATAAAATAATAATACGAGGTGATAAGAATGAACATAACTTTAATATCAATATCTATTTATGTCGTTGCCGCTATTGTTATTGTTATTGTTTTGAATCTTATTCAAAATAGTCGTGATAAAAAATATAAAGTTTTATTAGATAAATTAGAAGTTGAGAAGAATGTTATCGATAGCACACCAATTAATTCGGAAATATCCAAAATAAAAGCTTTTTTAAAAAATGATAAATTAGATGCTAGTTTAATAGATTGGGAAGACCGATTTAAGAATATTAGAAATATTCAAATACCTAAAATAACAGACATGCTATTAGAAGCTGAATATTCTTTAAAACAACAAGATTATAAAGCAACTTTATATAAAGTAGCTAAATTAGAAATGGAAATATATAAAGTTAGAACAAATACTGAAATATTGCTAGATGAAATAAAAGAAATAACATCTAGTGAAGAAAAAAATAGATCAATTATTATTGGCTTTAAAACTACATATCGGCAACTATATGAAAAATATATATCCTCAAAATCAGAATTTGGTGAAATAGCTAATTCTGTAAGTCTTCAATTTGAAAATATTTCTAAACGTTTTGAAGCTTTTGAACAAATGATGGAAAATAATGATTATAACGAAGTAACAAAAATAATCAAAGCCATTGATGAAATGTTAAAACATATGAATGTTGTCATTGAAGAAGTACCACCAATCGTTTTAATGGCTACTAATATAATTCCTAAAAAGATTAACGAAATAAACGATATATATAATAAAATGCTCGACGCTAATTACCCACTTGATTACTTAAACGTCGAATATAATATTGATGAAGCTAATAAAAAATTAAATGATATTATTGATCGAGCTCATGTTTTAAATTTAGAAGATAGTTTGTTTGAATTAAAAGTATTATTAGACTATTTTGAATCTTTATTTAATGATTTTGAAAAAGAAAAAAATGATCGTCGAACTTATGAAGAAATCAGCAATTTATTTAAAATGAAATTAGATAAAATCAATGGTTTAGTTGATGATATATTTTTACAAATGGATGATATTAAAAATGTTTATAACTTAAATGAGGAAGATATATCTTTATTAAATGAAGTTAAAAAAGAATTATCTAAATTAAACGAAGACTATAATGTTTTAAATACACATACGGGTAACAACACATTTGCTTATTCTAAATTAATTAAAGAAATAGAAGGACTATCTGTAAAACTTAATAGTATTGAAGAACATTTAGATAACTCCTTAGATGCTTTAGGAAGTATGAAAGAAGATGAAGTTCGAGCTAGACAACAATTAGAAGAAGTTAAAACCATTCTTAAAGATTCGAAAAATAAGATGCGCGAATATAATTTACCAATTATTCCTAAATTTTATTATACACAGTTAAATGAAGCTGCCGAAGCTATCAGGGAAATTGTAAATGAATTAGATAAAAAGCCAATTACAATTAGCGTTTTAAATACGAGAGTTGATACAGCCCGTGATTTAGTTTTAAAATTATTTGGTCAAACTAAAGAATTGTTAAAAACAGCAATGTTTGCTGAAATGGCTATTGTATATGGTAATCGTTATCGTGTCTTAACAGAAGACTTAAATAAAAATCTGACTTATTCGGAGTTCTTATTTTATAAAGGCGAGTATCAAAAGTCTTTAGAATTAACTATTAATTGTTTAAACAATGTAGAACCGGGTATTTATAATAAACTTTTAAATTTTTATCAAGAATAAAAATAAAAGATTCAATTTGAATCATTTATTTTAAATTATTAATTTCATTATCATTTAAACCTGTGCACTCTTTTA
>JAVXGE010000006.1:0-20821 GCA_036657555.1 Bacilli bacterium | reverse complement strand
GCTCCAATGACAAATCTGTTCGAATTTTTATGTTTGAACTTGATATAAATCAATCGAAAGATTGTTTTTTTGTATTTTATAAAGAAATTATCCTAATGAAAGGAGTGCATTTTAAACGATATATTCATTTGTGATTGAGTAAAAGTTGTAAATAATTACATTGTTTGTTCCAATATAAAAAATAGCTTTTGAACTAGTAACATAGTTTATAACTTTTTTATTAATATTTTAAGGATATGTTGTTGACTTAAAGTCACATATCAACTATAATTATATTAGAGTAAAGGCAAGGGGAATGATTTATGAATAAAACAAAAATAATTGTTACAATTGGACCAGCTACTTCAAGTGAAGAAATAATTAAAAACTTGATTATTAATGGGGTTGATGTGGTTAGATTAAATATGAGTTATTCTGACACAACTTTTTGTACAGATATCATAAATAAAGTAAATAAATTAAATCAAGAATTAAAAACTTATATTGCTGTAATGATTGATTTAAAAGGACCAATTGTTAAAATAAATACTTTTGCAACGGGACATGCTTTTTTAAAACTAAATGATAAAATAAGAATTTTTACGACGCCAGTTGTTGGAGATAATACAAAATTTAGTGTTGATTATCCTAATTTAATTGATGATGTTGATTATAATACTATTATTAAAATTGATGATGGTAATGTTATTTTGGAAGTAATTGATAAAGGTAATGATTATTTAATTTGTCAAGTTATTAAAGATGGTATTGTTAGTGATAATAAAACTTTAAATATACCAAATGTAAAGTTGAGTAAACCATTTTTAAGTGATGAAGATAAAAAAATAATTAAATATGCTCATGAATTTAAAGTTGATTTTTTAGCTTTATCATGTGTTTTTAGTTTTGAAGATATATTAGAGGTAAATGATTTATTAATAAATTTAGGTAATGATCACATGCAATTAATATCAAAAATAGAAAATCAAGCAGCAATTGATGATGTTGATAATATTATTAGAGTTAGTGATGGGGTAATGATTGCTCGGGGTGATTTAGGTGTTGAAATACCAATAGAAAAAATACCGGGTATTCAAAAGAAAATAATTACTAAATGCCATAGTGCTGGAGTTATTAGTATTGTTACAACTGAATTAATGAATACAATGATTAATGTAAATAAGCCAACAAGGGCTGAAGTAAGTGATATTGCTAATGCGGTTATTGATGGAACGGATGGAATTATGTTGTGTGGAGAAACAACAATTGGTAAATATCCCGTTGAAACATTAAAGATGATGGAAAAAATAATTAAAGCGGCCGAAGAAGATATTAATTATAATTATTTAATTGAAAATGCTGCGAAAACTGAAAAAAAAGATACAACTGGTTCTTTAGTATATAGTGTTGCTGGATGTGCTAATAGATTACAATGTAAAGCTATTTTTACTCCAACAATAAGTGGATTTACAGCTAAAAAAATGAGCCGTTTTCGACCAAGTTGTCCTATCATTGCTATTAGTCCTAATCTTAACACGGTTAAATCATTAACACTTAATTTTGGTGTTTATCCTATTTTAATTGATGATTTAAAAAGTTTAGATACAATAATAGAAAGAAGTAAAAAAATAGCTCAAGATGTTTTAAAATTAGAAAGTAAAGATACCATTATTATAACGGGTGGGTATCCTTTTAAAACAGTAAAGCATACTAATTTTATGAAAATAGAAGAAATATAAGGGTGATATAATGTACGAACTAGGGAAACATTTCCAACCAGATTATACGAAAACAAAAACAAATTCTGATTGTATTATTAAAGGAAAAAAATATTGTTTTTCGGTTTTAAGTGAATCTTTAATTCGTTTTGAATATCAAGAAGAAGGCTTATTTACTGATGAACCAACGCAATTAGTTACAAATAGGAATTTTAAACTACCAATTTTTGAAGTGAAACAAGATAATACTTTTTTAGAAATTAAAACTTCTTATTTTAAAGTTACTTATATGAAAGAAAAAAAGATAAATAGTCATACTTTAAGAGTTCAAATTTTAAAAACGGATAAAATTTGGCATTATAAACAGGTGGAAGCTAAAAATTATGAGGCTCCAGTATTGTTAGAAAATGGTAAATTAGAAACAAGTAAAAGTTTATATTCTTTAGATGGTTTTGTTTCAATTGATGATTCAAAAGATAAAGTTTTAAATATTGATGGTACTTATCGGGAAAGAAATTATGCATGTTTGGATATTTATTTATTTGTTTATAATCAAGATTTTTTAAAATGTTTAAAAGATTATTTTAATTTAACGGGGTATCCATCATTAATTCCAAGATATGCTTTAGGTAATTGGTGGAGTCGTAATAATGATTATAATGATAATGATTTAAAAGAAATAGTCGATAATTTTGAAAAAAACAAGATACCTTTATCAATAGTTTTATTAGATAAAGATTGGCATGTAAGAACTTATAATGAAAAAATACATTTAAAAACGGGTTTTACTTTTAATAAAGAATTATTTGCTTCTCCTTATGAAATGCTTTCTTATTTGCATTCTAAAGGAATTAGAGTTGGTTTAAATGTTAATCCAACCGAAGGAATGTATAATATTGATGAGTATTTTGACCAAGCTAAAACTTATTTAAAACCTGATGGTAATGGTGTTATTCCTTTTAATGTTTTAGAACCTAAATGGATTGATGTATATTTAAAAATATATATTCATCCTTTAGATGCTTTAGGAGTAGATTTTTATTGGCTTGATTATTTTGACAAAGTTAAAAAAGAAGAAATGTATTTATTAAAGTATTATCAATTTAATGATATGTTGCGTAATTATCAAAGACGACCAATGATTTTAGGATATAATGCTTTAGTTGCTCAACATAGATATCCGGTTTTATATGCTGGTAAAAATATTGTAAGTTGGGAATCATTAAAAAAAATACCTTTATTTAATGCTAATGCAGCTAATATTGGTGTTAGTTGGTGGAGTCACGATATTGGTGGTTATTTTAAAGGAACCGAAGATAATGAATTATATATTCGTTATGTTCAACTAGGTACTTTTTCACCAATTTTAAAATTTGGAGCCGATAAAGGTAAATATTATAAAAGAGAACCTTGGCGTTGGGGTATTAAAACTTTTAGTATTGTTAAAGATTATTTAAATTTAAGACATAAATTAATTCCTTATTTATATAGTGAAAGTTATAAATATTATAAAGAAGGAATACCTATTATAAATCCTATTTACTATAAAGCCCCTGAAATGTATGATGATTTATTATATTGTAATGAATATTATTTTGGTAGTCAATTATTTGTCTGTCCGATTGTTAGTCCTAAAGATTATATTATGAATCGTAGTGTCCATCGGTTTTATATGCCAGAAGGTATTTGGTATGATTTTGTAACCGGTAAGAAATTTCCGGGTAATCATAACTATGTTTCCTTTTATAAAGATCAAGATTATCCAGTTTTTGCTAAAGCAGGAAGTATTATTCCAATGGGTAATAATGAAAATATAAATGATACAACGCCGCCTAAAAATATGGAAATTCATTTCTTTCCGGGAATTAGTAATGAGTATATGTTATATGAAGATGATGGTATTAGCAATCTTTATAAAAAAGGTTTCTATTTATTAACTAAAATCGAATATAATTATTTACCGAATAATTACACTGTTATCATAAGAGCATTAGAAGGTAAAAGTGGAATTGTTCCCGAATACCGTGACTATAAATTAATATTTAGAAATACTAAAAAAGCTAAGGATGTCATTGTATATGAAAAAAAAGAACAAAAAGAATGTCAATCTTATATTTTAAATAATGATTTTATTGTTGAAGTTAAAAATGTTTTATCAATTAATCAATTAACTATAAATTGTAAAGGTAAAGACATTGAAATTGATGCTGTTCATTTAATTAATAATGATATTGAAGGTATTTTAGATGATTTACAAATTGAAACAGAAATGAAAGAAAAAATTGATGCTGTTTTATTTAGTAATTTACCTATTAAGAAAAAAAGAATTGCTATTCGTAAATTAGGTAATAAAGGATTAAGTAGAAAATTTGTTAAATTGTTTTTAAATTTATTAGAATATATTGCTCAAGTTTAAATAGAAGGTGATAATATGGAATATAATATATTAATTGATGAAATAAGTAAAAAATATAATTATTCAAAATCCTTAAAAACGATTTTATTAGAAATAATCCCTGTTATGATAAAATATTATGGCAATGAAAACCTTATTTTTAAAGCTTTAGAAGATACACCAATTTTATTATGTGATAATAATGAAACAATATATGATTTAATGTTAAAGCATATGATTATAGATGATAATACAATTGTTAAAAAAGGAGATTATATGCGGGCTAGTGGAGTATATTGTAGTGATAGTATAATTGAAAATAATAAAATTATTGGTATAAAAAGATTTGTTGGTATAAAAAGTGTTGATGGAATTAATAAAAAAACACTAGTTCATGAATTAGGGCATTTATTTAAATCGTATTTTAAAACTTTTGAAATAAGTAATGATATTTTAATAGAACGTAGTGGTTTAGTTGAAACAAAATACAAATTAGAAAACAACAAAAAAACGGTTATTAGTGAAACTGGCGTAGGTTTAGAAGAAGGCATAAATTGTTATGATGAAGATAATATTTGCTCCCTATTAGGTTTAAAATGTGGATTATCTGGGTATACAGCATCAAAAGAAATTGCTAAAATATTAATGAATGAACATTCCGAAGAAATTAGAAATGAACAATTTTATAAAGAAGGTAATTATCGAGTTGACAATCAAGTATTGACAATATGTGATGAAATTGTAGCTTTAGAATATGAAAAATTTGCTAATATATTTAATAAAGAAAAAATGTTAGCTATAAATGAAATATTACTTCAAAAAATGGCTATTTTAAAACCATTATTATTTGATAGTAATGAAAAACAAATTTATTAGATATATTATTTGAGTCTAAATTTATTTTAGACTTTTTTAAACCCTTGTAATTACTTTGAAAATATAATATAATATAAAGAGTAATTAGGAGGTTTATATGAAATATTTAGTCTTTTTTCTAATTGGTTTTGTTATCGTTTATTTATTTTATTTATTTACGGTTATTTTACAAACTAAAAGAATGTCTAAGTTTAAAAAAAGTAATCAAGTAATATTTTTTGTTAAAAAGTATGGTCTTGATGTTGATAAATTAAATATGAAAAAATTTACTAATTTGTTAGGGTTAACGAATTCTTTTATTGTTGCTACTGCTTTTACAGCAACCTTGTTAGTAGATAATTTTATTTTAGGAATGGTTGTGGGACTTATTGTTTTAGTGCCACTTATGTTATTTTGTTATTACTTATTAGGTAATTATTTTAAGAAAGAAGGTAAGAAGAATGTATAATACTAAAGAAATTGAACAAAAATGGCAAAAGTATTGGGAAGAAAATCAAACTTTTAAAACTGATGTTTGGGATTTTAGCAAACCTAAATACTATTGTTTAGATATGTTTCCTTATCCTTCGGCTCAAGGATTGCATGTTGGTCATCCTGAAGGTTATACAGCAACGGATATTATTGCTCGTATGAAACGAATGCAAGGGTATAATGTTTTACACCCAATGGGTTGGGATGCTTTTGGTTTACCAGCCGAACAATACGCAATTAAAACAGGTAATCATCCTGATTTATTTACTAAAGATAATATTAAAACTTTTAAAAAACAACTTAAAATGCTTGGTTTATCTTTTGATTGGTCAAAAGAAATATCAACAGCTGATCCTAATTATTATAAATGGACACAATGGATTTTTAAACAATTATTTAATAAAGGTTTAGCCTTATTAGTTGATATGCCAGTTAATTGGTGTGAACAATTGGGAACAGTATTAGCTAATGATGAAGTAATTGATGGTAAAAGCGAACGTGGTGGTTACCTCGTTATTAGAAAAAACATGAAACAATGGGTTATTGATATTCCTAAATATGCCGATAAATTATTAGATAATTTAGACAATTTAGATTGGCCAGAATCAACTAAAGAAATTCAAAAAAATTGGATAGGTAAATCAGTTGGTGCCATTGTTAAATTTAATATAGATGCTAATGATTTATCATTTAATGTTTTTACAACTAGATGTGATACTTTATTTGGAGTAACTTATTGTGTTTTATCACCCGAACATATTTTAGTTGATTCTATTACAACTAATGAATATAAAAAAGAAGTTAGTTTATATAAAAAAAATTGTGCTTCAAAATCTGATTTAGAAAGAACTGAATTAAACAAAGAAAAAACTGGTGTTTTTACAGGTTCTTATGCTATTAATCCTGTTAATAATAAAAAAATACCTATTTGGATTTCTGACTATGTTTTAGCTAGTTATGGAACAGGGGCTATTATGGCTGTTCCTGCTCATGATGAACGGGATTATGCCTTTGCCAAAAAATTTAATTTAGATATTGTTCCTGTTATTTATGGGGGGAATATTTTAGAAAAAGAATATATTGATGATGGACCTCATATTAATTCAGAATTTTTAAACGGTTTAAATAAAGAAGAAGCTATTAAAAAAATGTTAAATTGGCTAGAAGAAAAGAAAATAGGTTTTAAAAAAGTTAATTATCGTTTACGGGAATGGATTTTTGCCCGTCAACGTTATTGGGGTGAACCAATTCCGATTGTTCATTTAGAAGATGAAATAATGGCACTAGAAGATAATGAGTTACCTTTAATATTACCTAAACTAGATGATTATAAACCAACCGGTTCAAGTTCTCCTTTGGCTAAAGCGGAAAATTGGGTTAATGTAAATATTAATGGTAAAATAGGAAAAAGAGAAACTAGTACAATGCCGGGTAGTGCTGGATCTAGTTGGTATTTTATGCGTTATATTGATCCAGCAAATAATGAAATATTTGCTAATAAAGAATTATTAAATCATTGGTTACCGGTTGATTTATATGTTGGAGGACCGGAACATGCTGTTGGTCATTTATTATATTCCCGGTTTTGGACGAATTTTTTACACGATGAGGGTTATTTAGACCATCAAGAACCTTTTCATAAATTACGTCATCAAGGAATGATACTTGGAGAAAACAATGAAAAAATGAGTAAAAGTAAGGGTAATGTTGTTAATCCTGATGATATAGTAACTAAGTATGGAGCAGATAGTTTAAGAGTGTATGAGATGTTTATGGGTCCTCTTGAAGCTAGTAAACCATGGGATGAATCAGGTGTTGAAGGAAGTAAACGTTTCTTAGATCGTGTTTATCGACTATATAAAGAAGAAAATAAAATAAATAATGATCTAAATTTAAACTTAGAAAAAGAATTTCATAAAACTGTTAAAAAAGTAACCGAAGATTATGAATCTTTAAACTTTAATACAGCTATTAGTCAAATGATGATTTTTATTAATAGTGTTTATAAAGAAGTTAATTTTCCTAAACTTTATGCTTTAGAATTTTTAAAACTTTTAAATCCTATAGCGCCACATATAACTGAAGAATTATGGTTATCTTTAGGTAATAATAAAACAATAACTTATGAGCCATGGCCAACTTATGATGATACTAAAATAAAAGATGATAATTATATGATGGTTGTTCAAGTGTGTGGTAAAGTAAGAGGTAAGATAATAGTTGCTATTGATACGACTAAAGAAGAAATGATTACTTTAGCTTGTAGTCTTGATAATGTTCATAAATTTATCGAAAATAAAGAAATTATTAAAATAATAACCGTACCTAAAAAATTAGTTAATATTGTTATTAAATAATAATTAAGAAAGAGGAACAAAATATGAAAAAAAATATTTTAATTGGTGGAGCTTGGCCTTATGCTAATAATGCATTACATATTGGACATTTAGCAGCTTTATTACCTGGTGATGTAATCGCTAGATATTTTAGAGGATGTGACGCTAATGTTGTTTATGTTTCAGGAACCGACTGTCACGGAACCCCAATTACTTTAAGAGCTAAAAAAGAAAATATTGAACCAATAACTATTGCTAGTAAATACAATGAAGAATTTAAAAATAGTTTTAATTCTTTAGATTTTTCATATGATTTTTATTCAGCTACAATGAGTGCTGAACATAAAGAACAAGTTAAACTTTTTTATCAAATTATATTAGATAATGGTTATATTTATGAATTAGAAGAAGAACAAGATTTCTGTCCTAAGTGTAATGAATATTTATCTGATCGTGAAATAATTGGCCTTTGTCCACACTGTGGTGGGGCAGCTCAAGGAGATCAATGTGATAACTGTTTAGCTGTATTAAATCCAAACGAAATAAAAGATAAGCATTGTAAAACATGTAACACTTTAACAACCATTAAAAAAAATAAACATTTATATTTTAAATTATCAGCTTTTCAAGATATATTAACAAAATTTGTCAATGCTAATGAAAGTAATTGGCGTAAAAATGCGGTTAATGAAACAAAAAAATATTTAAATTTAGGTTTAATTGATCGGGCTACAACTAGGCAACTTAATTGGGGAGTCGATGTACCAGTTTTAGGTTATGAAGATAAAAAAATATATGTATGGATTGAAGCTGTTTTAGGTTATTTAACAGCTAGTACGAAAGTATTAAAAGAAAGAAATATTACCTTAGATGATTTTTTAACAGATAGTTCTAATTTAAAAACTTATTTTGTTCATGGTAAAGATAATATTATTTTTCATACGATTATTTATCCAGCTTTATTACAAGCTATTAATCCTAAATGGCAATTACCAAAATATATTATTTCTTGTGAATATGTTAATATGAATGATGAAAAAATGAGTAAAAGTAAAGGTAACTTAATTACTATTGATGATTTAGTTAATATATATAATAAAGATACAATTAGGTATTATATGATAGCTAATGGTCCTGAAAAAAAAGATATTAATTTTTCTAGTAATGATTTAATTGCTGTTCATAATAAATCATTAGTTGGGGTATTAGGTAATTTTATTAATCGTAATTTGTCATTTATTAATAAGAAGTTTGACGGTGTTATAACTGAAGCTAAAATTGATGAAGAAATTATTAATAAAACAAAAGCTTTATATGATAAAGTTGGTTCTTTAATTGAAACTGGAGAATTAAGAAGTGCCTTAGAAAATGTTATGGAATATGCTACTTTAGGTAATAAATACTATGATGAAAAAACACCTTGGCTTCAAGTGAAAGAAGATATTAATGCTTTTAATGAAACTACTTATACTTGTGTTTATATAATGGCTAATTTAGCTAATTTATTAAATCCTTTTATACCAACAACGGCTAACAAAATAAAAACAATGTTAAATTTAGATAGTTTTAAATGGGAAGTTTGTCATTTAAAAGGCAATATTAAAATAAATAATATTGAGTTATTATTCGACCGGATTGATATATAATTTAGTATTTTAAATAAGTTAATTTTATAAAGATTAGCTTATTTTTTTTTATCTATACCAAAGTCATTATTGATTTTATTAAGATGTATATAATAAATAAAGGGGGTTTTTAATAATGTTGTCAATTAATTATCGTTTAGCTAATTTAAAATATTACTATAATTATTACAAAGGTAATATTGATGGAGTAGAAGGTATTTTAGCTAAACAAGCTTATACAAAATTTCAAAAAGATTTTAATTTAAAGGTTGATGGAATATATGGCTCTGAAACTAATAATAAATTAGTTGAAGTAGTTAAAGATTTACAAAATAAATTAAATAACAATGGTTATAATTTAAGTGTTGATGGTGAAATAGGTCCTAAAACAATAAAAGCTATAAAAGATTTTCAAATTAAAAATAATTTAATAGCTGATAATATTGCAGGTGTTAATACTTTTAATAAATTAAATAATAGTTCAAAATATATGTTAGATAATGATTGGAATAATACTAAATATTTTAAAAAAGAAGAATTCAAATGTCCTTGTGGTAAATGTAATGGTTATGGTTTAGGTATATATAAGTCTTTAATAAGAAATATGGAAAATATGCGTGAAAAATATGGGCGACCTATTTATATTTCTTCAGGTTATCGTTGTCAGACTTATAATGATAGTTTAGAAGGTTCTACTAAAACATCAAAACATGTATTCGGTCGAGCATGTGATTTTTATATTTCTAATTATACCGAAAGCGAAGAAACAAGAAACAAAATTGTAGCTTATGCTAAAACTTTGCCAGAATTTAATTATGCTTATCATAATTTAAATAATCAATATCGTAATATGGGAAGTGCTATTCATTTCGATGTTAAATAAGATGTTTATACAAGCATCTTTTTTATGATATAATGATAAAGGTGATATAATGGATTTATATTTATATGAAAAACAATTATATAATAAAGGATTAGAACATATTGGTGGTGTTGATGAAGTAGGTCGTGGACCTTTAATTGGACCAGTCGTTGCTAGTTGTGTTGTTTTACCTATTGGTTTTAACTTAGAAGGATTAACCGATTCTAAAAAATTAAGTGAAAAAAAAAGAGATTTATTTTATGACTATATTATTAAAAATTGTGTTGCTTATGGAATTGGCATTGTTAGTCCTGAAGAAATTGATGAAATAAATATTTATCAAGCTAGTAAAAAAGCTATGATATTAGCTATTGATGAAGTTAAAAATAAAATTAAACTAGACCATGTTTTAGTTGATGCAATGCCTTTGGAAATAAATATTCCCACAACTTCAATAATTAAAGGTGATGCTTTAAGTATTAGTATTGCTGCAGCATCCGTTGTTGCTAAAGTGACAAGAGATAAAATGATGTATGAATTAGCTAAAATTTATCCAATGTATGGATTTGATAAACATAAAGGTTATCCTACTAAGCAACATTTATTAGCTATTAATAAATATGGCTTAATTGCTGGTTATCGGAAAACTTATAGCCCTGTTAGAACCATTTTAGAAAGGGTGAAATAATGGAAATAAAAACAGTAGTTGTTGGCACTTTACAAACTAATTGTTATATTATTAGTAATGCTTATGAATGTTTAATTATTGATCCGGGAGCATCAAAAAATAAAATAATAGATGCTATCGGTTCTTTAAAACCTATTGGTATTATTATAACGCATAATCATTATGACCATATTGGAGCTTTAGATGAAATTAAAAATAAATATGATATTCCAATATATGATATAACTAATTTACAAGAAAAAAGTTATAATGTAAATGGTTTTATGTTTGATGTTATTTATACTTTAGGACATGCTTCTACTTGTATAACAATATATTTTAAAAAAGAAAAAGTAATGTTTGTTGGTGATTTTTTATTTAAAGATAGTATTGGTCGAACTGATTTAGAAACTAGTAATGAAGAAGAAATGATGATGAGTTTATTAAAAATAAAAAAATATGATGATGATATAACTATTTATCCTGGGCATGGTGAAAAAACTAATTTAGGATATGAAAAGATAAATAATTACTTTTTAAAATAAAGGTAGGCGATATAATGCTTTATGAAACGTTTATTAAACAAGATAAATATATTTCTATTAAAGATATTAAAGAATATACCAAAGATAATTTTGAAGATATTTATGACGCCGTTAGGATTCACAATCAAAATTTTATTGATAAAAAGTTAATTGAATTAAAAGATTATTTTGACAATATGTATAAAGGTATTGATGATAATATTTTATTAGATAAAGAACAAAGAATTGCTATTTTAACTGATGAAGATTACAACATGATTGTGGCTGGAGCTGGTAGTGGGAAAACAACGACGATGGCTGCTAAAGTTAAATATTTAGTTGAAATAAAGAAAGTTGATCCTAAAAATATAATTCTGATTTCTTATACTAATAAAGCTGTTAATGAATTAAAAGAGCGAATAAATAAACAATTTAAAATAAATGTTTTAGTTTGCACTTTTCATAAATTTGGGGTTGATATTTTAAAAGCTAATACCGATGAATATTTAAAGGTTTTACTTAGTGGTTATAATATTATTAATGATTATTTTTCTAAAATTTTATGTAATGATAATGAAAGTTTAAAAGAATTTTTAAAGTTTTTTGTTTTTTATTTTGATATTCCTGCTTATGCTTTGAAATTTGATAGTTTGAATGATTATCATAATTATAAAAAAAGAAATGATTATTTAACTTTAAAAAGTCGTTTAAATGACTATAATAAAACTGTTATTGATACTAGAACAAATAAAAAATATAGTATTTTAGGTGAATTTTTAAGATCATCGGAAGAAGTAATGATTGCTAATTTTTTATATTTAAATAATATATGTTATGATTATGAAAAACCATATCCTAAACTAGATAAAAGTAAAACTTATTTACCTGATTTTACTCTTTATCAAGGTGAAAACATTTTATATTTAGAACATTTTGGTTTGAATTATCAAGGATATAATAAATTATATAGTAAAATTAATAATTATAAATATCGATTACAAATTAATAATAAAAGGAAATTACATCAAAATTATAAAACTGTTTTATTGGAAACTTATTCAGGGCCTGATTTACTTAATAGTTTAGAACAACAATTAATAAGTCATGGTTTTATTTTAAAGCCTAAAAGTGCTAAAGAAATATATAGTAAGTTAGTTGATACAAGTAAGGATATTTATTACACCCGATTTATTATTTTTTGTCTTAATTTTATTCAAGGTTTTAAGATTAAAGGTTATGATAAAAATGATTTTGCAAAATTAAAACAAATATATTCTGATGAACGAACTTTATTATTTTTAAATTTTATTGAAAAAGTATATAATTATTACGAACGAGAATTAGAAATAAATCATTATATTGATTTTGAAGATATGATTAATAAAGCTTATCTTAAATTAGATAAAGCTAAATTAAACTATGAATATATTATTATTGATGAATATCAAGATATTTCTATGCAACGGTTTAATTTAACTAAAAAAATAGCTGATGTTTCAAAAGCTAAAGTAACAGCAGTTGGTGATGATTGGCAAGCTGTATTTGCTTTTGCTGGTTCAGATGTAACTTTATTTACTAAATTCAAAGATCTAATGGGGTATGCTACTGAATTACAAATAACTCATACTTATCGAAATAGTCAGGAATTAATTGATGTAGCTGGTAAATTTGTTATGCAAAATAATAAACAAATTAAAAAACAATTGGTTTCACCAAAACATTTAGAAAAACCAGTTATGATTATTACTTATGATGATACAAATAATAAAACTAAAAATAAATTAGATATGTTGAATAATTGTTTAAAAGATATTTATTTAAAATATGGATCTAAACAAAAAATATTATTTATTGGTCGTTTTAACTTTGAAAAATATTATTTATTAGAAAGTCAATATTTTAGTCAATTAGAACAAGATAAATTAGTAAGTAAAAATTATCCAACCTTTGAAATTACTTTTTTATCAGCTCATAGTTCAAAAGGTTTAGGTTATGATCAGGTTATTATTTTAAATGGTAGTGATGGAACTTATGGTTTTCCTTCACAAATTAAAGATGATCCCATTATGAAAATTGTTAATAAAGAAGATAATTCTATTTTATTTTCTGAAGAACGAAGATTATTTTATGTTGCTTTAACGAGAACTAAAAATAAAGTATATATTTTAACACCGGTTAATTGTCCATCTTTATTTTTAATAGAATTAAAAAATTATTCAAATGTTACAGTTTATAATAAGACGGGTTTAAAGTTTTCTCTAAAAGAACAATTATGTCCTATTTGTCATTTGCCTTTAATTAGAAAATATGGAAGTTTTAAAATTCGTAATTTATATGTTTGTTCTAATGAAAAAGAATTATGCAGTTTTAAAACAAACGATTTAAAGTATAAGCTTAATATTAGAAAGTGTCCTAAGTGTGATGGTTATTTAATTGTTAAACATGGTAAGACGGCTTTCTTAGGTTGTACTAATTATAATAAAGGCTGTAAATATACCGAAAAAATCTTTTAACACATATTTTCACACTTTTAAAGCTAATTCTCCCCACAATTTTAGACTATACTTAATGTGCAAAGGAGATGATAGATGAAATAAAATACCTAAATACTTTAAAAGGAAGGTGATAAATGAATAAATTTATGATAAAATTATAGATAGGTGATGAAAATGTATAAAATTTGTTTAGTTGAAGATGAAGTTTCATTAAATAATTTAATAAAATCTTATATGGAAAAAGATAGCTATGAAGTCGTTTCTTTTTATAACGGTTTAAGCGCTTTAGAATATATAGGTAAAGAAAAAGTTGATTTATGGGTTTTAGATATTATGTTAGGTGATAGTGTTAGTGGTTATGATTTAATTAAGAAAATTCGGTTATATGATACGAATGTTCCGGTTATTTTTACTTCAGCTCGTGACCAAGATTTAGATAAAATTATTGGTTTAGAGTTAGGTAGTGATGATTATATAACTAAACCATATTCACCTAAAGAATTAATGTTAAGAATTGCTAATATTTTAAAAAGAGTTTATAGTAGTTCTTCTATTATTAAATATGACAATTATTCCATAGATGCTTCTAAAAGAATTGTTTTAAATAATGAAACAGAAGTTATTTTAACGACTTTAGAATTTGATTTATTATATATGTTTTTAACAAATAAAAGTAAATCATTTAGTCGCGATGATATTTTAGATAAAATTTGGGGCGATAATTACTTTGGTAGTGATCGGGTGGTTGATGATTTAGTTCGGCGGGTAAGAAAAAAATTACCAAACCTTAATATTAATACAATATATGGTTTTGGATATCGTTTAACATGAAATTAAAAACGAATTTATCCCGTCAATTAATATCAATAGCTATTATTATCTGCGGAATTATCTTTATTAGTTTAGGACTTCTACTCCCTAAATTATTGGTTCCTATATATGAAAAAAATATTTATCAATATTTACGACAACCTTTAGAGTTAATTAAAAATGACTTTGATGATAAAGAATTTAATGATATAGCATATTTATACATTGTCAATAATGAAATTGTTGCATCAGATAATTTAAAAGAATTGATAAATCTTGAACCTAAACAAATATTAGAGAATATAGATAAACAAAATGGTAAGTTCCATAAAAATGGTCGTACTTATTATTATTACAATATTAAAACTAAGTATATTTCGAAAATAGCGGTAACGAACGATTCATATATTAAACAAATGCGTAGTGATATAATGAAAACATTACTGCCCATTATTATTTTGACGCTTCTATTTACGATCGGAATAATATTATTATGGGCTCGTAAGTTAGTTCTTACAATTCAACATTTAAAAGAAAAAATTGATAATCTATCTAATGATGATTATGTTGATAATACTTCTTATGAAGTGTTAGAGTTAAATGTTTTATCATCTTCAATTGATGATATGAAAGCTACTTTGAAACAACAAGAAGAATATAAAAATCAGATGTATCAAAATATATCTCATGATTTTAAGACACCCCTTACAGTTATAAAATCCCATATTGAAGCGATAGAAGATGGGGTTTTAGATACAACAACCGGACGAGCTATTATTAAACAACAAGTTGATAAATTAGAATTAAAAGTACACTCCCTTTTATACTTAAATAAACTTGAATATTTAAAAGAAATAGAAAATAATAATAATGAAGTTATAGATATATTACCTATTTTAGAAAGTAGCGTTACAAAGTTTAAAATGACAAGAAAAGATGTAGCCTTTAGTATAACTGGCTCAAAGACAAACTTTAATGGTACTTATGATATGTGGGAAGCTATAACGGATAATCTTTTAAATAATTTTGTTCGGTATGCTGATAAAGAAATAAAAATTATAATTAAACATAATAAAATTACCTTTTACAACGATGGACCAAATGTTGATCCAAAGATATTAGATGACTTATTTACACCTTATAAAAAGGGTATAAATGGGGAATTTGGGTTAGGTTTATCAATTGTTAAAAAAACACTTAATTTATTAGGCTATGAAATAAGTGTTAGTAATGATAAAAAAGGTGTTAGTTTTGTTATTAAAAAGAAAACAATTTAATTTTGTTTTCTTTTTTTAATTAACCTTTAAAAATATGGTATAATGTATATATAATATTGGAGGTAAAATATGTTAGGTAATATAATAGGAATTGAAGAAAATATTGTTTTCTTGAAATTAAGTATTGCTTTAGAACAATTTGAAAATTTATTAAATATTCATGTTTTAATGGATGATAATAAAAGAAAAATAGTTGGTGAAATAACCGATATTAAAGCAGGGGTAGCAAGTATTAATTTATTAGGTGAAATAATAGCTGATAAATTTGTTTTGGGGGTTATTGTTAAACCTTCTTTTAGTTGTAGTGTGAAATTAATTTCTAAAGAAAAGATACCTTTAATTATTGGGGTTGATAATTATAAAGAAAATAAGGATTTGTATTTAGGCACTAGTCCTATATATGAAGGCGTTAAAATAGGGGTTAATATTAACCAATTTTTTAGTAGTCATTTTGCCATTTTAGGATCGACCGGTAGTGGGAAATCATGTGGTGTTGCTAGAATAATTCAAAATATTTTCAACCGTAAACAATACATTCCATATCGTGCTAGTTTATTTATTTTTGATGCTTATGGAGAATATCATAGTGCTTTTTGTAATATCAATAAAAACAATCCTGAAATTAATTTTAAAGCTTATACAACTAATCTTGAATTTAGTGAAACAGAAGTTTTAAAAATACCTTTATGGTTATTAGGTGTTGATGATATAGCTTTACTATTAGGAGCTGAAAAAACTAGTCAATTACCAATCATTGAAAAAGCTTTAAAACTAGTTAATATTTTTGCTCGTAATGAGAAAGATATTATTAAACATAAAAATGATATTATTGCTAGAGCTTTATTAGATGTTTTATCAAGTGGACGACCACCGGCCCAAATAAGAGATCAAATATTTTCTGTTTTATCTTATTATAAAACAGCCGAATTAAATTTAGAAACGCCTATTTTTCAACCGGGTTATACAAGACCTTTAAAACAATGCTTATTAATTGATAATAGTGGTAAAATAAGAGAAATGGAACTACTAACCAACTTTATTGAAAAGTTCTTAGAAGATGATTTATCTCTTAAATTACCTAATGGTGAAATAAAATATGGTTTAGATGATTTACAAAGTGCTTTTGATTTTGCCTTAATTAGTGAAGGTATTTTAAACAGTGATAAAGTATATGAAGATAGTAATGTTTTAAAAGTAAGATTACATTCTTTAGTAAATAGTAATTATAAAAATTATTTTGAATGTGAAACATATATTACAAAAGAAGAATATATTAAAGAATTATTAACAGCAACTAACGGTAAAAAAGCACAAATAATTAATTTTAATATTAATTATATTGATGATCGGTTTGCTAAAACAATTGTTAAAATATATTCTAAAATGTTATTTGATTATGCTAAAGAAATGGATAAAAGAGCAACTTTGCCATTTCATATTATTTTAGAAGAAGCCCATCGTTACGTTCAAAATGATAATGATAGTAACATTTTAGGCTATAATATTTTTGACCGGATAACTAAAGAGGGTAGGAAATATGGTGTTTTATTAGGCTTAATATCACAACGACCTAGTGAATTATCCGAAACATCTTTATCCCAATGTAGTAACTTTTTGATTTTTAAAATGTTACATCCAGTTGATGTTGAATACATAAGAAAAATGGTTCCTAACATTACAAATGAAATTGTTAAAAGGTTGCGTATTTTACAACCTGGTAATTGTATTTCTTTTGGATCGGCTTTTAAAGTACCAGTTATGGTAAAATTAGATATGCCAACTCCTGCTCCATCTAGTAATAGTTGTGATATAAGTGGAACTTGGTTTATTGAAAAAAAAGATTGAAATATTCAATCTTTTATTTTACTGAAGAAACAACCTCATCTGGATTAAAACCTGTTATTTTTAAAATTAAATCTTTATCAATATTACATTCAACCATTTTATATAAAATATCTAAAGTAGCTTCTTCTTTACCAATAGCAATACCTTGTTGACAATAATATATTAATTCATCCATTGTTTTTTCATCATAATTCGTTGTCTTTTCAATAAAACCTTTAACATCTTTATCCATAATATCTTTCCTCCTAAAAACCATTATATATGATACTTTTTAAAAAAGCAACCTGTTAAAAATTAATTACTATTTTTACATTTTTGACCTTGAACTATATTGTTTTTAGCCATATATTTATCAATACTATTTAAAACATCAATTTTATTAGTTACCCAAGCAGGTTTAATTAAATCTTCTTTTTTAGGGTCGCCGGTTAAACGATGAATAACAATTTCTTCTTTTAAATATTGTAATTGTGTACAAACTATTTCAACATATTCATCTTTATTTAATAAAATTTCATCTTTATCCATTTTTGCTAAAGCTGTATTTTTTAAAATACTTAACATATGAATTTTAATACCTTGAATATCTAAGGTGTTTAAATATTTAACCGTTTCTATCATCATTTCTTTTGTTTCATAAGGTAAACCATTAATAATATGGACAACAACATTAATATTTTTCTTTCTTAACTTATTAACCATTGTTTTAAAACACTCTAAATCATGCCCTCGATTAATTAATATAGAAGTTTTAGAATGAATAGTTTGTAAACCTAATTCAATAGTTAAAAAAGTTCTTTTGTTTAACTTATCTAAATATTCTAAACATTCATCGGTTATACAATCAGGCCTTGTTGCAATAGCTAAACCAACAACATTATCTTGTTTTAAAATAAGTTCGTATTTTTCTTTTAAAATATTTAAAGGAGCAAAAGTATTAGTTCTAGCTTGAAAATATCCGATATATTTACCATAAGGCCATTTATGATGATTCATAGATACACCTTGTTGAAATTGAACTAATAAGTTATCATTAACATTTCCACCATATTCACCACTACCACTATTAGAACAATATATACAACCACCGCTTTTTAAATGTGGACAACTAAAACCAGCATTTAAACTTATTTTAAAAACTTTACTATTAAATTTATGTTTATAGAAATAATCTAAAGTGTGGTATCTTTTATTAGTATCACTATATTTAAATGCCATTTGTTTCACCTCTAAGCCATATTATAACATTAATTTTTTAAAAAAATCATAAATTACTTTAATTATTTCTAAAAGTTTGCTATAATTAATAAGGAGGTTAGAAAAATGAAAAAGTTCAATTTATTGAAAGTCTTAGGAATTGCCTTTTTAATTGTATTTATATTAAGTTGGGTTATTCCTGCCGGAGCGTTTACAGAAGGGACATTTAAATCTTTAGGTAGTACTATTACAATAGGTTTATATGATCTACTTAGAACGCCAGTCCTTACCATTGCTACTTTTATTCAATATGGATTATTAATGTTAGCAATTGGAGCTTTCTATGGCATCTTAAACAAAACTGGTGTTTATAGTAAGTTAGTTGATAAAGTTGTTGAAAAATGGAAAAAACATGATAAAGCTTTTTTAATTTTAACAGTTGTTATATTTGCTTTATTATCTAGTTTAACATCATTATCATCTTTATTATTTGTCTTAGTACCATTCTTCGTTAGTATCTTATTACTACTAAATCATAATAAGATAACAGCTTTTGCCGCAACTATCGGAGCTATGCTAGTAGGTCAAATTGGAACAACTATTGGCTTTAATATTTGGGGAAATATTAAAATGTTCTTAAACATTAATATGACCAGTGCTTTATTAGCTAGAATTATCTTCTTAGTAATGATTATTTTCTTATTTGTTATTATGGTTATTAAACCAAAAAAAGAAGATAAAAAAGATAAAAAAGAAGATTTTGAAATTCCTTTTTATGAAGCTAAAGAAAACAAAAAAAGTTTTATTCCTTTAATTATTATAAGTATTATTACATTAGTTATTTTATTATTTGGAATGTATAATTTATTTAATGCTTTTGATATTAATATTTTTAATACTTTCCATGAAACAATAACCACTTTTGAAATTAATGGATATCCTATTTTTGGTAAGCTATTAGGTAGTGTATCTCAATTAGGACAATGGGGTAATTATGATTTAGTTGTTATTTTATTATTTTCAGCATTATTAATTGGCTGGACTTATAATTTAAAATTTAATGAAATACTAGAAGGTCTTAAAAATGGTATGAAAAAAATGTTGCCAACAGCTTTTTACGCTATGATGGCTTCTATTGTTTTTACAGCTGTTTTAAATATGAATGGCAGTAATTTTGTTAATACTATTGTTAATAAATTAATGACTTCTAGTGAAAATTTTAGCTTAATGCCAACTGTATTAAGTAGTGGTATAGCTAGTTTCTTTCAAAATGATTTTTATACATTAATGGGTACATATGCTGGTGTTTTTGGTGTTTTTGATAAAACAGCATTACCTATTATTGGTGTTATTATACAATCAATGTATGGTTTAGTTATGTTAATAGCTCCAACAAGTATTTTCTTATTAGCGGGGTTAAGATTTATGGATATTCCATATAAAGAATGGATAGCTAAAATTTGGAAATATGCATTAGTTGTATTAGGTCTTATAATTGTTGTTGCTTTTGTTTTAACAATGGCAGTTTAAAGTTCACGTTTGTGAGCTTTTTTAATAATTTATTTTAAACACAAAGGTCTTGATTATATAATTAATTTATGTTATTATTTTAATATAGTAGTAACAAATTAAAAAAAATACATACTTAAGCTACTTAAAGAAAGTAGGAAAAAAATGAAAAATTCTAAAGCCTTTACCCTTATCGAATTATTAGCCGTCATTATTATTTTAGCCGTTATCGCTT
>JAVXGE010000005.1:5806-21105 GCA_036657555.1 Bacilli bacterium | reverse complement strand
ACAGTTTCAATTGGTTTATTGTCTTTACCAAATTTAATCCATAAAATAAATGTTATTATTGTAAACATTAGTGGTAATATAAGTGATAATAGTGTTATAAAATTAAAATTAGTCTTAGCTCCAACAAAATACCCTTCTTGTAATTCAACTCTTATTGTCAAGGCTTCTTTTATATTTAATTTCTTATTAAATGATCCAATAATTTTATTTCCCATAACTTGATAAGTAACATTTGAGCTATCAGTAGAACCTGTTTTCCCACTAGAAAAACCAATTTTGGTTTTATCAAATTCTTTTGGCATTTCAATTGTAAAAGTTATATTATCAATTGTTGTATCCCAGCCATTACCAATTATATCAAAATAAAATTCATCATAGTTTTTACAAGGATCTTTTCCAATATTATATAAATATGAAATTGTATAATTTTGATAACCTTCTAATGTTTCATTAGCATCACCCATTTTAATTACTTTATTTCCTTTTTCATTAAATATTTTATTTTTAACATTAGTTTTAATTTTAGTTATTTTAGCCCGATTATACGATTTTGTTCCATCTAAACGGACTAGTTTATTTTCTAATGGTAAAGTTTTAATGATACCATGTCTAGGAACGTGGAAAAAAGTCTTTATATTTTCAGTAATGTAAAAAGTATTATTTTCATTAACTTTTATGTTAACATCATAATTAGTAATAGTATATAGTCCGTTTCCATAATCATTAGTAGCTTCAACATTAGTAATTGTAATTAATGATAAAAAGCAAAAAGTTAAATATTTAAGCCACCCTTTTTTCATTGTAATTCAACCTTTACATTTTCTTTTTCAACGGCTATAGCTTCAAACATTTTAGCTGTTTTATAACCAAATATTTTTGCTATAATATTACTTGGAAACATTTCTACTTTATTATTTAAATTTTTAACAACAGCATTATAATATTTTCTTGAATTAGCAATATCATCTTCAATTTTAGTTAATTTAGTACTTAAGTCTAAAAAGTTTTCATTAGCTTTTAATTCGGGATAATTTTCTGATAACATCATTAATTTTGATATTCCGGTTGTTAATTGTTCATTGGTTTTAATTTTATCTTTTATTGATAAATTATCATATTGACTATTTCTTAATTGAACAATATTATTGAGAGTATCTTTTTCATGTTTGGCGTAACCTTTAACAGATGCTACTATATTGGGTATTAATTCCCATCTTTTTTTTAAATAGACGTCCATTGTTGCAAAAGCCTCGTTGACATTGTTGTTTAATTTTATAAATGCATTATGGGTTAAAAGTATATAAATTAATAATAGTATAATGATAACAATAATTGTATAAATTAGTATATTCATATTTTCCCTTTCTTTTATATGCAAAGCATATAGTTTGATAAAATATTACCAAATCCCTTATCTTAAGTATAGCAGGTAAAATACATATTTCAATATCAAAATGTAAAGATTTACACAATTTATCTTTTTATAATAGGAAAGCGGTATTTAAAATTAAAAAAATGTGCATTTAATTTGCACATTTCTTTATTTCTTGTCAGAGAGACCTACTAAGTAATCAAGACTAACACGATATTCTTTAGCTAAAATAATTAAAAAATCAACAGGCATTGTATAATTACCCAATTCATATTTTGAATAATACTGTTGTGATATACCTAATAATTTAGCAATATCTTTTTGAAATAAGTCCTTATCTTCTCTTAAGTCTTTCAATCTTTTAAAGTACATATACATCGCCACCCTATTAAAGATAACACACATAAGGTTGTATGTACTGTTTAACGCAATAATTTATGTGTACAAATAGACAACAAATAATTATAAATAAAATATCAATAATATGAAAAACATTATCTTGTTAAGTGCCAATTTAAAATAAAGCATATATTAAAATATTTTTAAAAGTCTAAAAATGTTTAGAATAAAAGATGTTGTGTTATAATATAGACAGGGAGTTGGTATTAATGAATAGGCAATTTTGTGCTTCAGCTTTTGTAATTGACCCTATAAATAAAAAAATATTATTATGTCATCATCAAAAATTTGATTGTTGGGTACAACCTGGTGGTCATATTGAAGAAAACGAGTTGCCCGAAGAAACAGCTTTAAGAGAAACATATGAAGAAACCGGTGTTAGAATTAAACTTGTTGGTCAAAGATTTCCACGTGAAGATGACTTTATTAAGCCACTTGGTATTCAAAAAAATAGAGGTAAAGATGGCAGTTTACATGTTGATATAATTTATGCTGCTATTCCACTTTTACAAGATGTTATACCTAATGATGATGAAATAGATCAATGTGCTTGGTTTAATATTGAAGAATTAGAAAATATAAAAGTGTTTCCAGATATTAAAATAACCTATAACTATATTATAAAAAACATAATAAAATAATGGTGAGGTGTTGATTATGCCAAAAGAAATAACAGATTTATATCAAATAAGTGATATGATTTTATCAGAATTGATTATGGATGTTGAAGACAATTTAGATATTTCTATAGATGAAAAATATGAACAAACATATTTGTTTTTAACAACTGGTAATACTAAATATGAAGATGAAATTGAAAAATTTAATATTTTTAATATTGATACCGAATTGTTAAAAAAAATAATGATCTTAATAATTAACAGTGGGGCTTATTTAATTGCCAAATATGAAGATTCTAAAAATATTAAAAGTGAATATAATGACGATATAATAGAATTTTTTGAAACAAATGGATATTCAGCTTCATCTATTATTACTATATTTAAAAAAGAGGATAACTTAATTCAAACTTACGATATGATTGAAGATTATTTTGAGTATGCACAACGAGGATACATTTTTAAAAATAGATGTTTAGCTTTAGCTATTAATAAAAAATTTCTAAATACCCTTTTAACAATTAATCCATTTGAAATGTTAGAATATATGGATTATTTAACTAAAGAGGATATTTTAAAATCAGAAGAAGTTATTCAAAATATTTATGATGTTGATGAAGCTATTTCTCGGGAAATATATGGAAATAGTGATGACGTATTAGATGAAGATAATGATGAACAATTATTGGATGAAGATGAAGACGGTAACGAGTATTTAGAAGAAAATATGGCTCAAACCAAATCTTTATTTTTTGAAAAACTTCAAGCTTTATACAAAACCCAATTAGAATTTCAAAATGCTTTATCTTACATTTTAGCTAATGTTTATGAAAATTGCAAAGTTATGATAAAAGATCCTATAACTAATCAAAAATTTGGCGATTTAATTAATTATTTTGAAAAGGAAGAAACAACTTTAGAAAAAGCTTTATTGAGATTTTGTACTGATGATGATTTTTTCAACAGGGTTATTAATATATTTTTAAATAATAATACAAGCTTATATAATGCTGATTTAGCCTTTATGCGTTTTGAATCAGAAAATAAAGGAAGTACTAAAACATTAAAGAAATTAAATCCTTATTATAAAGATGAAAAACAAGTATTTGACAAAATTAACACTAATAATCAATAAAACTGACATTAATTTAACTTTTTTGAATATAATTTAATGATTATACTTGTATTTATTTTAAATATGTGGTATATTAATTTTGGTTTAAAAGTTATTTAGTTGCTTCCTTTCATTTTGAAGACCCAAATAAAATTAAATCAAATATAAAAAGGAGGTATAACTATGGAACTTAAAGACAAAACATTAATTTGTAAAGATTGTGGCGCTGAATTTATTTGGACAGTTGGCGAACAAGAATTCTATGCAGAAAAAGGTTTTACAAATGAACCAGCTAGATGTAAAGAATGTCGCGATAAGAAAAAAGCTGAAAAACGTAACAGCAACCCAAGATATTAATAAAAAGAATTCCTAATTTTTAGGAATTTTTTTGTACACTAAGAAAGTTTATTTTAAAGCTTTGAAAAAGAAATGTATGAATTTGTGCATTTCTTTTTTTATCACAAAAATCAGCTTCTAATTATTATATTTTTTATATTTATTATAATATTCTATCAATCCTTAAAAATAAAAGTAAAAACATTGGAAACTTTTTTGTGGTGACATTAAGAAAATTCTATTAGGAATTGTGTCACAAAATTTATTTTGTTGTATAATGGAAAAGTACTTTGTTAGCATAAAAAGTGTACTTCCTTGTGTTTTGCTATAAAAAATGATATAATTTCTATTATAAATTTAAAACAAATAATTAAATTAGTCATTAGTATATACATGACTTTTCAATTTATATTTGTTTATTAGATACAAAAAAATTATATAGAGGTTAAAAAAACATGGATGGTTAATAATATATATAACTTAAGTGAAAGGAACGATAAAAATGTTTGAATTACATTCACAATATAAACCAGCAGGTGATCAGCCGCAAGCCATTAAAAAATTAACTGAAAATATAAATAATAATGAAAAATATCAAGTTTTATTAGGTGTAACAGGAAGTGGTAAAACTTTTACAATAGCTTCAGTTATAGAAAAAGTACAAAAACCGACTTTAGTTTTGGCTCATAATAAAACTTTAGCTGGTCAACTATATGCTGAATTAAAAGAATTATTTCCTAATAATAATGTTTGTTATTTTGTTTCATACTATGATTATTTCCAACCAGAAGCTTATGTAGCTAAGACAGATACTTACATTGAGAAAGATTCATCAATAAATGATGAAATAGATGAATTAAGGCATCAAGCTACTTCATCATTATTAAATAATCGTGATGTTATTGTTGTAGCTAGTGTTTCGTGCATATATGGAATTGGTGAAAAAGAAGAATATAAAAATAAAATGTTAACTTTAAATGTCGGTGACGGCATTAAAAGGGATAAAATATTAGAAAAATTAATTGAAATGTTATATGAAAGAAACGATTTTGATTTAAAGAGAGGATCATTTAGAGTTCACGGTGATGTCTTAGAATTGGTTCCGGCAAGCCAGCATAATAAAGGTATAAGAGTTGAATTTTTTGGTGATGAAATAGAAAGAATTAGTGAAATAGATACATTAACCGGCAGAATTTTAGTTGATAAAAAATCTATTTCTATTTTTCCGGCAAGTCATTTTGTTACAAGTGATAACAAATTAAAATTAGCTATTAATAATATTAAAGAAGAATTAGATAAACAATTAACTAATTTTGAACAACAAAAAAAGTTATTAGAATATCAACGGTTAAAAGAAAGAACTAATTATGATTTAGAAATGTTAACGGAAACAGGATTTTGTCGGGGTGTTGAAAACTATGCTCGTCATTTAGCCCTTAAAAAAGAAGGAGAAACACCTAATACGTTAATTGATTTTTTTGATAAAGATTTTTTATTAATTGCTGATGAATCACATGTTACTTTACCTCAAGTAAGAGGAATGTACAACGGTGATCAGGCTCGTAAAAAAGTGTTAGTTGATTATGGTTTTAGATTACCTAGTGCTTTAGATAATCGACCTTTAAGATTTGAAGAATTTGAAAAAAAGATTAATCAAATAATATGTGTATCAGCAACACCTGGGGATTATGAGCTTGAAAAAGCTGGTGATAAAGTCATTGAACAAATAATAAGACCAACGGGATTATTAGATCCAATTATAGAAATAAAACCAGCTAAAGGTCAAATAGATGATTTAGTTAGTCAAATAAATAATCAAATAAGTAAAAACGAAAGAACTTTAATAACAACTTTAACAATTAGAATGGCTGAAGAATTAACTGTATATTTGAAAAAATTAAATATTAAAGTTGCTTATTTACATTCGGAAGTAAAAACATTAGATCGGTTGAAAATAATAAGAGATTTAAGACTTGGTAAATATGATGTCCTAGTTGGCATAAACTTATTAAGAGAAGGAATTGATTTGCCAGAAGTAAGTTTAGTGGCAATAATGGATGCTGACAAACAAGGCTTTTTAAGGAGTCATCGGAGCTTAATTCAAACGATAGGACGAGCAGCTCGTAATAAAGATGGCCGAGTTATTATGTATGCTGATACAATAAGTGAAGCTATGGATAAAGCTATTAAAGAAACAAATCGCCGAAGAAAAGTTCAAGAACAATATAATATTGAACATAATATTACACCAACAACCATTATTAAAGAAGTAAGAGACGTAGTTGGTAATATTAAAGAAGCTAAAAAAGAAACAACTAAATTATCCTCATCTGAAAAAGCTCATATGCTTTTAAGTATTGAAAAAGAAATGAAGGAAGCAGCTAAAAGCTTAGACTTTGAAAAAGCAATGGAACTAAGAGATATTTTATTTGAATTAAAGGAAGAAAAAAATAATTAGTATGTTATAATGTTAGTGGAGATGATTAAGTTGGCAGTATTAAGTTATAAAAAAACAACTAAAAAAATTAAAATCAATGTTTTTTTAGATTGGTTAATGCGAATGGCTGTTTATGCCGCTATTATTCTTGTTATGTCAGTATTATTTAAAAATACTATCATAATAGATCATAGTATGTACGGTTTATGGGGTCTTTTATTAGCTATTATTATTTATTGCTTAAATAAAATTATAAAACCTCTAATTGTTTTTATAACATTACCTTTAACAGGTGTTACAATGGGTTTATTTTATCCTTTTATAAGTGTGATTATCTTAAAAATAGCTGACTTAATCTTAGGTAGTCATTTTAACACCGGCGGTATTTTAATGACTTGCTTTGTAGCTTTACTAATCGGTTTTTTTAATATGCTAATGGATAAAATAATTATAAATACAATATTTGAAAAAGGAGCATCAAAATGAATCCAGTATTATTAGATTTAGGTTTTATTAAAATATATTGGTACTCAGTCATGATTCTATTGGGATTATTAATAGGTGGTACTTTAGTAATTAAGGAAAGTAAACGTTATAAAATACCCGAAGATTATATAAATAATATGTTATTATACTTAATAATTGTTTCTATTTTAGGAGCACGACTTTATTATGTAGCATTTAATTGGAGTTATTACAGTAATAATATTATTGAAATATTTAAAATATGGGAAGGCGGGTTAGCCATTCATGGCGGTATCATCGCCGGTTTAATCTTTATAGTATTTTATACTCATAAGTACCATGCCAATACATTTAAAATATTAGATATGATGGTTGTAGGCTTAATTATTGGGCAAGCGATTGGTCGTTGGGGCAACTTTTTTAACGGTGAAGCTCATGGAATGGCGACAAGTTTAGAATTTTTAAACAGCCTACATTTACCCAATTTTATTATTGAAGGCATGAATATTTTTGGTGTATATTATCACCCTACCTTTTTATATGAATCATTATGGTGCATAATAGGTTTTATTATTTTATTAATTATTAGAAGACTAAAGTACTGTAAAATAGGTCAATTAACCGGTTTCTATTTAATATGGTATGGAATTGGACGCTTCTTTATTGAAGGTATGCGTACCGACAGCTTAATGATGGGGAGTTTCAGAATAGCTCAGATAATTTCAATTATAATGATTGTTATAGGCTTAATTATTATGATTGTTAAAGGTCGAGGTTCTAAATTAGAAAATAAATATAATGATATGGAGAATATAGATGAAATACGATTTTGATTGTGTAATAGTAGGCTCTGGAATTTCTGGAATGACCAGTGCTATATATTTAAAAAGAGCAAATGCTAAAATATTAATATTAGATAAAGATGCCCCAGGCGGTTTACTTAATAAAGTAACAACCGTTGAAAATTATCCTGGCTTTAAAAAAATAACCGGTCCTGAATTAGCCTTCAATATTTATGACCAAGTTAAAAATTTAGACATTGAAATAAGATATGGTAACGTTTTAAATATTAAAGACCATATCATAACAACTGATATTGAAAAGATATCGGCCTCTAAAATAATAATAGCCACGGGTCGGAATTCTCGTAAATTAGATTTAAACAATAATTTAAGCAATGTTAGTTATTGTGCTTTATGTGATGGTAACTTGTATAAAAACAAAATTGTAGCTGTTATTGGTGGAGCTAATAGTGCCTTAGAAGAAGCCTTATATTTATCTGACTTATGTCAAGAAGTTTTAATTATGAATCGCAGCTCATCTTTAGGTGGCGATGCTATATTAATAAATGCGGTTAATAATACTCCAAATATTAAAGTATTATTAGATTGCGTTGTTAAAACACTTAATAGCAATAATAACGTTCTAACCTCAATTGAAACTAATAATTCTAACTATCAAGTTGATGCCATGTTTATTTCTATAGGTTATGAACCAAGCTCAAACTTCTTAGAAGAACTTAAAAAAGATAACGGTTATATTATTGTTGACAATAATATGCAAACTAATATTGATTATATATATGCTTGTGGTGACATTATTAAAAAAAATATTTATCAATTAACAACCGCAGTTGGTGAAGCAACAACGGCTGCTATTAATGTAAAAAAAACCTTATAATATTTAAAAACTTTATAGACGATATTAATGTTTTACTTATCATTAGTTTTGCAGTAGTATTTCGTAAAGCATTATAAAAAAAGGCGTTAAGACCGTTTTGGCGTGTTGTGTAATATTTGATTTTTTGTTTAAATATTTAATTAAAGACTAGACAATACTAAAGTTATACATATCGCGAGGTTACCACACATAAAAACAGGCAAAATTGTTAAAAATACCTGTTTTTTTGATATATTTTAAAGAAATAAATGGTATAATTATTAAGAGAAATAATATAGGAGAGATGTTATGAATAAAAAAATTGTTGTCTTAGGTGGAGGAACAGGAATGTCAACTTTATTAAGGGGACTTAAACAATTTCCAATTGATATAACAGCTATTGTTGCAGTATCTGATGATGGTAAAAGTACAGGAAGATTAAGAGAAGAATTTAATACACCAGCTGTTGGTGATATAAGGAGAGTTATTGTCGCCTTATCAGAAACCGAACCTTTAGTTAGAGATTTAATGAATTATAGATTTAACACAAGTAGTGATTTAAATGGTCATACTTTAGGCAATTTATTACTAACGGGTTTAATTAATGTTGCAGGAAATATGGCAACCGGTATCGAATCACTTAGTAAAGTTTTAAATTTAAAAGGTAAGGTTTTACCATTAACTGAGGATAATGTTACCTTAGTTGGAGTGATGGATGATGATACAGTAATTGAAGGAGAACATAATATAACTTTAAATCAACAAAAAATAAAAGAAGTTTATTATAAAAAAAAGCCAATAATATCACAGGAAGTAATCGAAAAAATAAAAGAAGCTGATTTAATATTATTAAGTATGGGAAGTTTATTTACAAGTATTATTCCTAATTTATTATGTGATGAAATAAAAGAAGCCATCGACGATAGTAAAGCCGATATAATGTATGTATGTAATATTATGACACAACCTGGCGAAACAGATAATTATAAGGTAAGTGATCATATTAAGACAATAAATACTTATTTAAAAAATAAAAAGGTTAATGTTGTTATAGCTAATAATGGAGTTATATCTGATGAAATAAAGTTAAAGTATGCAACTTTAGAACAAAAAGATCCGGTTATTTTAGATAAAGAGAATTTAAAGGATATTAAAATAATAGAAGATGATTTTGTAACGATTGAAGATGATATTTTAAGACATAATATTAATAAGTTAGGTCTTCATATATTTTCATATATATTTTTATAACGGAGGTGAAATAAGATGTCTTTTACAACTACAGTTAAGAATGAGGTTAGTAAGTTAGAGTTGTCAGTATTAGAAAAAATAGCTCAATTGTCGGCTATTATAAGAAATTCTAGTTATAAAACAGATATTAAAATAGTAACTGAAAATGCTAGTGTAGCTAGACAAATCTTTAGTTTGATTAAAGATTTATATAAAATAACACCTTTGATAACGGTTCGTAAAGGCATTAATTATCAAAAAAAATACCTTTATATTTTACAAATAAAGAAAAGTAATAATATTTTAAGTGATGTTGGTTTATTAAACGGGGAAATATTAAATATTCCTTTGGAATATATTACAGATGATGAGGAATCCTTAAGGGCTTATTTAAGAGGGTTATTTATAATGACGGGTTCTATTAATGACCCTAAGAAGTCACGATATCATTTAGAATTTTTAGTTGATGATGAACAATATGCCAATTATGTGTGCAAAATGTTAAATAAATATTATTTAAATAGTAAAGTATTAAAAAAAGAAAATAAGTATATGATTTATATTAAAGAAGCTGAAAAAATTGGGGATTTTTTAAGAATTATAAATGCTTATAATGCCGTTATGTATTATGAAGATATAAGGATATATAGAGATCATAAAAATATGACAAATCGTTTAAATAATTGTGAGCAAGCTAATATTGATAAGGTTATTGAAACTAGTAATGAACAATTAAAAGATATTAATTTAATTATCGATACGGTAGGATTAGATTTATTAGATGAAAAAGAACAAATAGTAATTGATTATCGGCTTAAATATAATGATGCCTCTTTATTAGAATTAAGCGAAATAATTGGAATTGAAACAGGTAAAAAAATAACTAAATCGGGATTATATCATCGGTTTAAAAAAATAAAAGATTTGGCAAGTAAAATAAGGGAAAATACGAAACAATAGATTTTCTCTTTTTATTAACAATATTTTATAGTATAATAATGATAGGTGAGAATATGGAACAAATTTTCAAAGCATTAACTAGTTTAATTAAAGAATATGATAATATTATTATTATGACTCATAAGAATCCTGATTTTGACGGAATGGGTTCAGCTTTAGTTTTACAACAAATAATAATGAGTTTTAAAAAAACATCTTATATTTTAAAAAATAATAGGGATAAAACTTTAGCTAAAGCTTATAAGTATTTAGATGAAAAAAATATTAAAACAAATTTTATAACAAAAAAAGAATTATTAAAAATAATAAATAAAGAAACTTTAGTAATTATTTTAGATACTCATAAAGAACAAATGTTAGAGGAAAATATTATTGATAAGATTGAAAATATTGTTATTATTGATCATCATATTAAAAGTAAGGATTATATTAAAACTAATAATTTAACCTATATAAATGCTAATTTGTCTAGTACGGTAGAGTTTATGGCTGATTATCTTAAATACTTAAATAAGACAATTGAACCTTTATTGGCTACTTATATGATGATTGGTTTAGAAATAGATACAAATAGTTTTAAATTAAAAACGACAGATAAAACATATGAAGCAGCCGCTTATTTAACGAGGTTAGGGTCTGATAATGTTATTAAACAAGAGATGCTTCAAGAAACAAAGGATAATTATTTAAAGCGACAAAAGATTGTTGAAAAAAGTTTTATGATTAATAAGAATATGGCTATGTGTATAGCGGACAATAATTTTTTTAAAGCTCAAGATTTAGCAGTTATTGCTTTAGAATTAATTCAATTTGAAAATGTCGAAGCTTCTTTTGTTGTTGGCAATTTATCTGCTACAGAAGTGGGAATAAGTGCAAGATCAATTGGAACAATTGACGTCGAACAAATAATGGTTAAATTAGGTGGCGGTGGTCATATTAATGAAGCTGCTGCTCAACTTAAAAATGTAAGTTTATTAGAAACTAAAGAAAAAATAATAGCAATAGTAGGAGGTTTAAAATGAAAGTAATTTTTATTAAGGATTTAAAAAAGCAAGGTAAAAAAGGAGATATTAAAGATATTAAAGATGGTTATGCTAATTTTTTAATTAATGAAGGTTATGTAACAATGGCGACAACAGGTAATTTAAAACATTTTAATACTGAAAAAAATTTCGAAGAAGAACAAGAACAATTAAAAATAAACAATTGTAAACAAATAAAAGAGAAATTAGAAAAGATAACTATTAGTATTAAAGTTAAAACGGGAACTTTAGATAAAGTCTTTGGTAGTGTTAGTACAAAACAAATAGTTACAGCATTAACTAAGGCTAATTTTGAGATTAATAAAACTTGTGTTAAAATAAATGAACCTTTAACAAGTTTAGGAATTCATAATGTTATAATTGAGTTACATAAGGAAGTTAAAGCTAATTTAAAAGTAAATTTAATAAAGTAGGTGAAAGTAAATGAATGAACGAATTATACCGCAAAGTATTGAAGCTGAAAAAGCTGTTTTAGGATCAATGTTCTTAACTAAATATGCTTTACAAAAAAGTATTGAAGGTTTAAATGAAAATTTATTTTATTTAGATAGTCATAATAAAATATTTATAGTAATTAGAGATTTAAATGAAAATAATAAACCAATTGATATGATGACAGTTAGCGAAGAATTGAAAAAAAGAAATTGGCTTAATCAAATTGGTGGGATTGAATATTTAACGCAAGTAGCTAGAAGTGTTCCAACGGCAGCTAATGTTGAGGAATATATTAGAATCGTTGAAGAAAAAGCTATTTTAAGACGTTTAATTGAAAAAGGAACTGAAGTTGTAACACAAGCTTATACTTCAACTAATAGTATTAATGAAATACTTGATAATGCTGAAAAAGAAATATTAAGCGTTGTAAAAACCCGCAAAGGAACAGAATTTAAAACAATTCAAGATGTTCTTTTTAAAGCACAAGCTGATTTAGAAAAACTATCTAAAAATAAAGGTGAGATAACAGGAATTCCAACAGGATTTTATAAATTAGATAAAATAACATCTGGCTTACATCCTAATGAATTAATTATTATTGCTGCTCGACCTGGGGTTGGTAAAACAGCTTTTGCCCTTAATTTAGCAACAAATATAGCCATTGATACAAATAAAACGGTTGCTTTATTTAATATGGAAATGGGTGCTGAACAATTAATTAATCGAATGTTAGCTAGTGTTGGTCAAATTTTTGGTGATAAATTAAAAAGTGGTAATTTACAACATGAAGATTGGAAAAGAATTAATGAAGCGATTAGTCGTTTAGCAGATACAAAAATGTATATTGATGATACGGCAGGCATGACAATTAGTGAAATAAGAGCTAAGTGTCGTCGGTTAGCTTCAATGAAAGATGGCTTGGATATTGTTATAATCGATTATCTACAACTTATTCAAGGATCAGAACGGTATAAAGGAAATAGAGTTCAAGAAGTAACAGAAATATCAAGATCATTAAAAACTTTAGCAATGGAATTAAAAATACCAGTTATAGCTTTATCACAATTATCACGTAGTGTTGAAGGTAAGGGTCGATCTGATAAACGGCCTATTTTAAGTGATTTAAGAGAATCTGGTTCAATTGAACAAGATGCCGATATTGTAGCTATGTTACATAGAGAAGATTATTATAACCGAGAATTAGTTGTCGATGAAAATATAAGTCGAACCGAATTAATTATAGCTAAACATCGTAATGGACCTGTTACAACAATACCTTTAATCTTCAAACCAAATACAAGTACCTTTAATTCTGTTGATGAAACAGAGGAAGGTGATGAAAATTGAAAAAAATAGGGCCAATAATTATTAGTGTTATTTCTTTTATTTTCTTATTTTTGTTATGTTTTAATTATAATAAAAAAGATTATCCTAAAGAATTTTATAATGTTTATTTAGAAGGTAATCTTTTAGGTACAATTACTTCAAAAATAGAATTAGAACAATATATTAATGATAAAACACAACATTTAATTAATATTAAAGATGTTGTTAAAACTTATTGTGAAATTGATGAAAATGTTCAAGAATTAATTAATCAAAATAAAGATGTCACTTATTATAAAAACGAACAGGGTAAGGATTGTGTTGATATTAAATTAACAACCGGAGAAGAAGTTAAAAATATATATACACCTAATGGTTTAGAAATTGAAAAAGTTTTAACTTATTCAGGTTCTTTAAGTTCTAATAGTGATATTTACTCTAAAATAGTAGCTTTAAAGTCTTTTACTATTAAAGGTTATCAATTTACAATAAAAGATGATGACAAAACATCTTTTATATCGGTAATTGATAAAAGTGTATTTGAAAAAGCTGTTAATGAATTAATTAATACATATGTTGGTAAAGATAATTACCATGCTTATTTAAATAATAATCAACTGAAAATAGATACTGTTGGAACTTTATTAGAAAATATTTACATTCAAGAAGAAATAACTGTTAAGGAAAAACAAATAGCGGTGGATGTTCCAATATATACAGATTATAAAGAATTAGCTAATTTTTTACTATTTGGTAATAATCCTAAGACATCTACTTATACCGTTAAAGATAAGGAAATGTTAGAAGATATTGCTTTTAAAAATAAAATTAGTAATGAAGAATTATTAATATCTAATCCCAAGTATAAGGATATTAATAGTTTAGTTAGTATTGGTAGTGCTATTCAAATTAAAGAAACGCAACCACAATTAAAAGTTGTTGTTGAAAATTATGTTGTTGAAGATCATGTTAATGATTTTAAAACAGTTTATCAATATGATAGTAATCAATATATTGGTTATAGTAAAGTTGTTCAAGAGGGTGAAAAAGGTTTAGAAAGAGTTAGTCAAAGAAGAAAAATTATAAATGGTGTTATCGTTTATGTTGAACCTAAGGGTAAGGAAGCTTTAAAACCAGCTGTTGAACGAATTGTTGTTAAAGGGGATAAATATGTACCTAATGTTGGGGATAGTGGTAACTGGGATTGGCCAACCGATAGTGGTTGGAGTATAAGTGATCCATATGGTTGGCGTTTTAATCCTATAACAGGAATTAGACAATTTCATCCGGCTTTAGATATAGCTGGAACAGGATATAATTCAGCTATCTTTGCATCTAATAATGGAACAATTATAACCAAAGAATATGGTGGTGGTTATGGTAACTACATTGTAATTGATCATAACAATGATTATTATACACTTTATGCTCATATGAATAAGTTTGCAAGTAATATTAAAGTTGGCGATACCGTTGCTCGAGGTCAACAAATAGGCTATGTTGGTAGTACCGGACAATCAACCGGACCACATTTACATTTTGAAGTTTGGTATAAATGTAAAAGATGTGATATAAATCCATGGAAGTTGTTCGAATGAAAATAGCCGTTTTAGCGAGTGGTTCTAAAGGTAACTGTACTTATATAGAAACTAAAGAAACGAAGTCTTTAATCGACATTGGAATGACTAATTTATATGTTGAAAAAAACTTAATAGCTTTAGGTATTGATCCTAAAACAATAGAAAATATTTTTATAACTCATACGCATGTTGATCATATAGCAGGCTTAAAAGTATTTATTAATAAACATCATCCACGCGTTTATTTAACATCTAAAATGTTAGAAGAACTAAATTATATTGATGATTATGTTCTAATTGATAAAGATATGAATATTAAAGAT
>JAVXGE010000005.1:0-5706 GCA_036657555.1 Bacilli bacterium | reverse complement strand
TAAAGATATGAATATTAAAGATTTGAATATCAAAACTTTTAAAACTTCACATGATACAGATAGCGTGGGTTATGTATTTACAAGTAATAATAAAGCTTTAGTTTATATAACTGATACGGGATATATAAATGTTAAAAATCATCCATTATTGTTAAATAAAGAAGCTTATATTTTTGAAAGCAATCATGATATTGATTTGTTAATGAATAATGAAAATTATCCTTATTATTTAAAACAAAGAATTTTAAGTGATAAGGGACATTTATCAAATAAAGATAGTGCTTATTATTTATCTAATTTTGTGGGAAATAAAACAAAAACTATTTTTTTAGTTCATTTAAGTGAACAAAATAATGATCCTAATATTGCTTTAGAAACATTAAAAACTAATTTAAAAAAGAAAGATATACAAATAAATAATATTATTATAGCTAAACAAATGGATAAAAGTGAGTTAGTTGAAGTATGATTAAAGTTATTTGTGTTGGTAAATTAAAAGAAACTTATTTAGTTGATGCTTGTTTAGAATATTTGAAAAGGATTGGGAAATATACACATATTGAATTAATTGAATTAAAAGATAGTAATATGATATGTGAAAAAGAAGAAATATTAAAACATATTAAGTTTAAAGATTATGTTATTACATTAGAGATATTGGGAAATAATATTTCATCTTTAGTTTTGGCTAATAAAATTGACAAAATATTAATGATTAATCCTAATATAACTTTTATTATTGGTGGCAGTGATGGTTTAGCTGATGATATTAAAAAACGTAGTAATTATGCTTTATCTTTTTCACAATTGACATTTCCTCATCAATTATTTAGAGTTATGTTATTAGAACAAATATATAGATGTTTTAAAATATTAAGTAATGAAACTTATCATAAGTGATTGACAATTTTAGTGTAAACTAAGATTGTTTTTTTAAAATAATACTTAGCTTATGTGGTATACTAGTGATAAATAGAAAAGAGGTTTTTTATGATTGAAACACCACATATTAAAGCATTAAAGGAAGATTTTGCTAAAACAGTTATTATGCCAGGGGATCCTTTAAGAGCTAAATTTATAGCTCAAACTTATTTAGAAGATTATAAATTAATAAATAGTGTTCGTGGTATATTAGGATATACGGGTTATTATAAAAGAACAAGAGTAACCGTTATGGCTTCGGGTATGGGTATGCCAAGTATGGGTATATATTGTTACGAATTATATCATTTTTTTGATGTGGAGCGAATTATAAGAATTGGTTCAGCCGGAACATTTAATAAAGATGTTCATGTTTTAGATGTTGTTTTAGCTGATAATGTTTATACGGAAGGTAATTTTGCTTATAATTTTAACAATGAAGATTGTCATTTAGTTGGTGCAAATAAACAATTGAATAATAAAATAATTGAAGTTAGTAAAAAAATAAATAAAAGTTTAAAGTTAGGGAATACTTTATGTGCTGAATGTTTTGATTCGTATTTACCACATCCTGAAGAATTATTAAAAAGAATACCAACGCATTTAAATATAATAGCTATGGAAATGGAAGCTTTTTCTTTATTTTATATTGCTAAATATTTAAATAAAGAAGCTAGTTGTTTAGTTACAATATCTGATTCTATGGTAGAAGATAAAGTGATAAGTACAGATGATCGACAAACATCATTAACTGATATGATTGAAATAGCTTTAGAAACGGTAAGGGAGTTAAGTCATGAATAGAATATTTTTATTTGTTTTGGATAGTTTTGGTGTTGGTGAAGCTAGTGATGCTAAGGAGTATGGTGATATTTCTAGCCATACTTTAAAATCAATTAGTGAATCTAAACAATTTAAGGTTAAAGTAATGGAAAATTTAGGTTTATATAATATTGATAATGTTAATGTTTTAAAGCCAATAAGTAATCCTATTGGTGCTTATGGTAAATTAGAAGAACAATCAAAGGGTAAAGATACAACAACTGGTCATTGGGAAATGATGGGTCTTATTTCTAAAATAGCAATGCCAACTTTTCCTAATGGTTTTCCCCAAACCTTTATAAATGAATTTGAAAAAGAAATTAAAACTAAAGTTTTATGTAATAAAGCTTATTCAGGAACAGAAGTTATTAAAGATTACGGACAAGAACATTTAAAAACAAAATATCCTATTGTATATACATCAGGTGATAGTGTTTTTCAAATAGCTGCACATGAAGATATTATATCATTAGATAAATTATATGAATATTGTCAAATAGCTCGTAATTTATTAAAAGATGATTTAGCGGTGGGAAGGGTTATTGCAAGACCTTTTACAGGAACATTTCCTAATTTTTATCGGACACCTAATCGTCATGATTTCTCATTACAACCCAATAAAAATGTTTTAAATTATTTAAGTGATAATCATTTAGATGTTATCGGAGTTGGTAAAATATCAGATATTTTTAATAATAGTGGTATAACAAAAAAGATTTTAACTAAAAATAATAATGATTGCTTAGATAAAATTGATATTTTAGCTAAGGAAGAATTTAATGGTTTATGTTTTATTAATTTAGTTGATTTTGACATGGTTTATGGACATCGTAATGATGTTGATGGTTATGCTCAAGCAATTAGTTATTTTGATAATTGGTTAGGAAACTTTATAACTAAAATTAATGATAATGATTTAATCATTATAACAGCTGATCATGGTTGTGATCCTAAAACACCAAGTACCGATCATTCTCGGGAATATGTTCCTTTGTTAGTTTATAAAAAAAACATTAAACCAATTAATTTAGGAATTCGTTTAACGTTTGCAGATATTGGTAAAACGATTACTGATATATTTAATATTGATAATGACTTACCAGGTACTAGTTTTAAAGGAGCGATAAAATGAATGAATTAATAGTTTTAGCTAAAGAAGCTCAAAAAAAATCATATAGTCCTTACTCTAATTTTAAAGTCGGAGCCGCTTTAAAAGCTAAAAACGGTCAAATATATTTAGGCTGTAATATTGAAAATGGTGCTTTCGCACCAAGTTGTTGTGCCGAAAGAGTAGCTTTTTATAATGCTATAACTAATGGCGTTACAAAATTTGAAGCTATAGCCATTGTTGGTGATAAAGAACCTTGTTTTCCATGTGGGGTATGTCGTCAAGTAATGCTTGAATTTTGTGATAAAGACTTTAAAATAATTGTTAACAATAAAGTATACACCTTAGAACAAATGCAACCTTATGCTTTTAAATTAGGAGAATAATATGCAAATGTACGATATAATCGAAAAGAAAAAAAACAAACTTTGTTTATCCAAAGAAGAAATAAATTTTTTTGTAAATGAATATACAAATGGTTATATTCCTGATTATCAAATGTCCGCCTTATTAATGGCCATTGTTTTAAACGGAATGAATGATGAAGAAATAACCAATTTAACCTTAGCTATGGCTAAAACCGGCGATCAATTGGACTTAAGTAAAGTAAATGGTAAAACTGTTGATAAACATAGTACAGGTGGCGTCGGTGATAAAACAACCTTAATTGTTGCCCCAATTGTAGCTTGTTTAAACTGTAAAGTTGCTAAAATGAGTGGTAAATCCTTAGGATACACAGGAGGAACCATTGATAAATTAGAATCAATTAAAGGCTTTAAAACAACCTTAACAGAAGAACAATTTATTAAACAAGTTAACGACATAAATATTGCCATAATAAGTCAAACCGTTAATATAGCCCCCGCCGATAAAAAAATATATACTTTAAGAGACGCGACAGCTACTGTTGAAAGTATTCCTTTAATAGCTTCAAGTATCATGAGTAAAAAAATAGCTAGTGGTTCTAAAAACCTTGTTATCGATGTTAAAGTCGGTAACGGAGCTTTTATGAAAGACCTTAAACAAGCTCAAGAACTAGCCTTAAAAATGGTTAATATCGGTAAAATGGTTAATTTAACAACCGTTGCCATATTAACAAATATGAATAGCCCTTTAGGAAATAACATTGGTAATAGCCTAGAAGTAATGGAAGCAATGCTCGTTTTACAAAATAAAGGCCCAGAAGACTTAAAAACAATAAGCATTGCTTTAGCCACCTACATGAACGCCTTAACTAATGATATTTCTTTAGAATTATCTAAACAACAAGTTTTAAAAGTAATTCAAAACGGTCAAGCATATAATAAGTTCTTAGAATTTGTTAAATATCAAGGCGGTCAATTAACCTTTAAACAACCCCAATATAAATATCAAATACTATCTAAAAAAGAAGGCTATATTACAGCCATGAATACCCAAAACATCGGTAAAATAAGTTCCTTATTAGGCTCGGGTAGAAAAAATAAAGAAGACACAATCGATTATGCATCCGGCATTGTCATTAATAAAAAAACCGGTGATTATGTTAAAAAAAACACCTTATTAGCAACCCTATATAGCTGCATTAAAGAAGATTTAAACCTTTTAGAAGATAGTTATTTAGATACCCTAACCTTTTCCAATAATAAACCAATAATTGAACCATTAATCTTTAACATCATAAATTAAATATTTTTTTGTATAAAATTAACCAACTTGTATCACCATGAAATAGGTGATATTTATGAAAAAAATAATAATATGCTTTATCGTAATAATTGGCTTTTATTTAATGATTGGTTCTGTTAGTAGCTTTAGTATTCCTAAAGATGCTTTAAGAATAAGAATAATTCCTAATAGTAATAATCCTTATGACCAAGAAATTAAAAACATAATAAAAGATAATATTCAAACTAAATTATATGAGTTGTTAAAAAACGCTAAAGGATCTAAAGAAGCTCGTAAAATAATAAACGATAATTTAAACTATTTAGATAAAGAAGTTAAAAAATCTTTATCCCAATTAAATTACGACTTAGGTTATGATATTAATTATGGATTAAATTACTTTCCTAGTAAAGAATACAAAGGCATAACCTATGACGAAGGTTATTATGAATCTTTAGTTATCACCTTAGGTTCGGGTCAAGGTGATAATTGGTGGTGTGTTTTATTTCCACCTTTATGTTTACTAGAAGGCCAAGAAGATACTAAAGTTGAATATACATCTTATGTAAAAGAATTAATTAAAAAATATTTATAAATTTATTGTTTTTAAATATTTTATGCAGATTCTGCATAATTTTTTTTTATTTAAAAAAAATATATTATAATTAAATTGTCAAATATTTGTCAAAACCTATTGCTTATCTAATTAATTTTTGATACAATTTAATAGTAGCCGTAATACATTGAAAAAAATGTAAAGAAAGGAAGTTGAAAAAAAATGCTTAAAAATTTAAAAGAAAGTAGGAGAAAAATGAAAAATTATTCAATTAAAAATTCTAACGCCTTTACGCTAATTGAATTATTAGCCGTCATTATTATTTTAGCCGTTATCGCTTTAATAGCAACACCAGTTGTCTTAAACGTCGTAGATAAAGCTAAAATAAAATCTAATATGAATTCCGTTTATGGTATAGCTGATGCTGCTAAACTATATCATATTGAAAGTCAATTAGATACTACTAAATTAGGTAATCTAGATGGTAAAACTAATTTGTTTGAAAAATCAGAATTTATCTATGGTGGAGGAACTTTTGATAATAAAAAATCATCAGTTAAAGTAACCGCAGATGGTAAAATAGGAGTATCATTATATTTTAAAGGAATTTGTTATACAAAGGATTATGAAAGTAATGATGTTACTACAAAAG
>JAVXGE010000004.1:17629-22627 GCA_036657555.1 Bacilli bacterium | reverse complement strand
CAATTACTATTGATATAATAACAAAAGCTAAAAACAATACTAGCAAAGCTATAGCTAATGCAATAATAACTAAAGCTAATCTTTATTATAAAGAAAGTTTTATTGATGATATTAAAGCTGTTAGTATTAATAAACTATATAATTTAGTTAATATTTATAAAAATAATGATATAAAAGAAGTATATATTAATAAAAATGGTTTAGTTGCTTTTAGTTTTATATATAATAATAAATGTTATAAAAAAGAATTCTTTAAAGAAGTTGAAATTAAAAATAAAAAACAATATAAATTACTTTACACAACTCCTGATGATATTAATCCAACTGTTAGTTTCGATATTAAAAAAGGAACTTTTAATAAAAATGGCTGGGCTAATAAAGATTTTGAAGTAGACCTTTTATTAAATGATGACTTAAGTGGAATATATAAATATACATGGTGTTTAGACACTAAAGTATGCATACCAAATCAAGAAGTTAAAAAAAATAAAGGTTCAATATTAATCAACCATGAATCAGCTAATAATAAATTGTGTGTTATTGCTTATGATAAAATGGGTAACAAAAGTAAACCAACTTGTACCGAAGAACTTAAATTAGATAAAACCCCACCCCAACTTGGCAATATTAAAATAAAGGGGAACTTAGGTTTAAATAATTGGTATACAAGTGACATTACAATTGAAACAATTAATGGTAGTGACCTATTAAGTGGCCATGATTTAACAAAAACAAATATTGATATTATAACATCTAATACCAAAGGAACTTCCATTACTTTAACCTCTTTAGATAAAGCTGGAAATGAAATTTCTTTTGATTATTTAATTAAATTAGATAAAGATAAACCTAAATTAACAGCTAAAGAAGATGATATTAAAATTTTTAAAGGCGAAAGTAATCAAATTAGTAGCTATTATAATACCCCCATTTATAGCTTAAGTGGTGGATCAATGAATTGTGAAATCACAAACACTAATACTTTATTAGTCGGAAAACAAACGGTTATTTGTCAAGCTATTGGGGATAATGGTTTAAAAGAAAGTGTTACTAAAGAAATAAATGTTATTGAAAATAAATATACTTTTAATTATACAAATAAAGAAGAAGTCATTATGATTCCTATTAGTGGGAATTACATTATAAATACTTATGGAGCTAGCGGAACAATAGGCAATACTTCTACTATTATTCCTACAGCTGGTAAAGGAGCTAATCTGGAAGCAGAATTTTATTTAAATGAAGGAGATTTAATAACTGTTATCGTTGGTGGTATGGGTAGTGTTACTAAAACAAATAAAACTGATGGAACAAGCGGAGCTGGTGGGGGTGGAACCTTTGTTTTTAAACAAATAAATACCATAACCAATCCGGATTATCAATTTACTAAAAATAATATTAATTATGAAGTTTTATTAGTTACTGCTGGTGGTGGGGGAAGTAATGATACTTCTTATCAAAATAAAGCTTTAAACGGTTTAGATGGAATTGGTTCAACTTGGTATAGTCCTAATAATCATATTGCTTTTAGTACAGCTTTAGCTCCTTATAATAATGTGTTGGGAATTAACCAATTTATAATTAATAATTCAAACGGTAATATTATTACTAAAAATAGTGTTTGTATCGGGGGATATGGTGGCGGTAATTGTAGTGATGATACTCAAAGCTATGGTGGTGGTTGGTATGGTTTTGATTATAAAACCTATAGTTATTCAACTGGTAATCATACAAAAGGCTTAACCGGAGCTAATAATAAAAATGGTTATGCAACCATAACCTTTAAAAATTATTAACACAAATATAAAAAAATATGATATAATTTATTTGCCAAGATAAAGGAGTAGTAATTAAAGTAATTGTTTATAGAAAGTTCGTGGTTGATGAAAACGAATAACAACCTTTAAAGAAGTTACCTTTTAGCACTCTTAAAAGACGGTAACGCGTTATAGTTTTGAGGTAGAATTATCTATAAAATAAGGTGGTATCACGTAAATCACGTCCTTATAGGGATGTGTTTTTATTTACTTTAGAAAGGATGATTAGATGTTAGATAAGAAATATGACCATTTAATGGTTGAACAAAATAAATATAATATTTGGAAAGAAAAAGGTTATTTTACAAGTGGTGATTTATCTAAAAAACCTTTTTGTATTGTTATCCCACCACCTAATGTAACTGGTAAATTACATTTAGGACATGCTTGGGATACAACTTTACAAGATATAATTATTAGATATAAAAGAATGCAAGGCTTTGATGCTTTATGGCTTCCTGGAATGGATCATGCTGGTATTGCTACCCAAGCTAAAGTCGATGCTAAATTAAAAGAAATGGGTATAAATCCACGTTTAATTAATCGAAATGAATGGTTAGATCATGCTTGGAGTTGGAAAAATGAATACGCCAATAATATTCATAGTCAATGGGCTAAATTAGGCTTAAGTTTAGATTATACAAAAGAAAGATTCACTTTAGATGAAGGACTATCTGATGCTGTTAAAACCGTATTTATAACTTTATATAATAAAGGTTATATATATAAAGGACAACGAATCATTAATTGGGATCCACTAGCCATGACAGCTTTATCTAATGAAGAAGTCATTTATAAAGATATCGAAGGAGCTTTTTACCATATTAAATATTATTTAGAAAATAGTAAGCAATATTTAGAAGTGGCAACCACAAGACCAGAAACTTTATTCGGAGATACGGCCTTAGCCGTTAATCCTAATGATGTAAGATATAAAGATTTAATTGGTAAGAAGGTTATTTTACCAATTGTTGGTAAAAAAATACCAATTATTGCTGATGAACACGCTTTAGAAAGTTTTGGAACTGGCGTCGTTAAAATAACCCCAGCCCATGATCCTAACGATTTTGAAGTCGGAAATAGACATAACTTAGAACGAATCATTATCATGAATCCCGATGGTACAATGAATAATAAAGCCTTACAATTTGAAGGATTGGATCGTTTTATATGTCGTAAAGAAGTTATTAAAGAATTAGAAAAACAAGACCTATTAATCAAAATAGAAAAAATAACTCATAGTGTTGGTCATAGTGAACGAAGCAATTGTCAAATTGAACCTTATTTATCAAGTCAATGGTTTGTTAAAATGGATGTTTTAGCAAAACAAGTAATTGATAATCAAACAACCAATAACAAAGTTAATTTTATACCACCACGCTTTGAAAAAATATTAAAACATTGGATGGAAGACTGTCATGATTGGTGTATTTCAAGACAATTATGGTGGGGACACCGTATACCAGCTTGGTATAAAAATGATGAAATATTTGTTGGCTTAAAAGCTCCAAGCGATGAATGGGTCCAAGACAATGATGTCTTAGATACTTGGTTTTCAAGTGCTTTATGGCCTTTTAGTACTTTAGGTTGGCCAAATGATATGACTCAAGTTGAACGATATTTTCCTAACGATGTTCTAGTAACTGGTTATGATATTATCTTCTTTTGGGTATGTAGAATGACTTTTCAATCATTAGAATTTATGGGACAAAGACCATTTAAAGATTGTTTAATTCATGGTTTAATTAGAGATAAAATAGGCCGTAAAATGAGTAAATCATTAGGTAATGGTATTGATCCTATGGATGTTATTGATAAATATGGAGCCGATGCTTTAAGATATTTCTTAGCCACTAAAACAGCTAGTGGTCAGGACTTAAGATATGATGAAGAACAAGTAGCTTCTACTTGGAACTTTATCAACAAATTATGGAATGCATCACGATTTGTTTTAATGAATATAGAAACTTATAATTGTACCTTTGAAAACTTAAATATAAGTGATAAATGGATATTAAGCAAATTAAATAAAACTATTAAAAAAGTAACAAAACACATGGATAAATATGAATTTAATTTAGTTGGCAGTCTTTTATATAACTTTATTTGGGATGATTTTTGTGATTGGTATATAGAATTAGCAAAATTTAATATGAATGATACAACTAAAACAGTTTTACTTCATGTTTTAGAAAATATTTTAAAAATGTTACATCCTTTTATGCCTTATGTAACCGAAGAAATATATCTAATGCTACCTAATCATTTAGAATCAATTATGATTAGCCCTTATCCTATATATAATAAAAAGTATCTTTTTAAAGAAGAAAAAGATTTAGAAGATATAATCACTTTAATAAAAAAAATAAGAGCTTTAAAATTAGAAAACAATATTAAAGACTATATTATCGTTTCTAATAATAACATAATTCAAACTAATCGAAAACTTCTTGCTTCATCTTTAAAAAATGAAAACATTGTTGAAGAATATAATGGATCTTTAACAAAAATTGCTTTATCCTTTAATGATGATATTGTATCTTTATATTACGACGGATCATTAACTGAGGAAGAAAGAATAAAATTAGAAAAAGATAAAGAACAATTAATTAACTCTATAGCTAGACGTGAAAAATTATTAAATAATGCTGGTTATATAGCTAAAGCTCCTATGGAAATAGTTGAAAACGAACGTTTAAATTTAGTTAAAGAACAAAAAGACTTAAAATTAATCATTAATAAACTGTTGTAAAATAAGGCCTATAACATAATTTTACATAATTATTAAATTTTAGGCCAAAATAAGCTTGACTATGTAAAAAAAAAGGACTATAATTATCATAGTAAGAAAAGGTGGTGAGATAAATGAAAAAGAATAGTGGTTTTACTTTAATCGAATTATTAGCAGTTATCATTATTTTAGCAGTAATTGCATTGATCGCAACACCAGTTGTATTAAATGTTGTTAACAAAGCTAAAGTTAGTGCTATTGTTAATAGTGCTTATGGTGTAGCTGATACTGCAAAGTTAAAATACATTGAAAGCTTATTAGATGACACACCTACAACTAATGGCAGCGTTACAACATTACCAGTTTCTGGTGAAAAACCAAATGCTGGTAATTGGAAAATTGATACTACAACAACTGGAACTGGTGCTAAAGTTTCAATTGAAGGTGTAA
>JAVXGE010000004.1:0-17529 GCA_036657555.1 Bacilli bacterium | reverse complement strand
AAAGATTAAAACTGATTTATTTCAGTTTTTCTTTTGTTTTAACAAAAAATATAGTATAATTAAAATAGGTGTAAAGATGAATAAAAATGATAAATTAGTTGATAGAATTAATTATATAATAATGGTTTTATTAATAATAGGTATGCCTATTATTAACCTAATTAAAATATACAGTGTATATTTTTTTAGGTCACGACTTTTTTTAAATTTTGATTTTGTTCATATATTATGGTTCTTATTACCAATAATGATGCTTATAACTTTATACAATATAAAACAAAAAAGAATAAAAAAGAATATCTTTACTATTTTAATTACTATTATTATGGTTTTAATGGTGGTTTCAACTATTTTTGCTATTAATAAAACAACGGCTATTTATGGAATAGTAAATCGAAACGAAGGATTACTTTCTATTTTAGCTTATTATTTTATTATGTTAAATTGTATGACAATTAATAGAAAAAATATATATAAATTAATTAATATTTTTATAGGTTGTGGGTTATTACAAGTAATATATGCTGTTTTACAAGTTGTATTTAGAGTAAATTTTGTCATGAAATTTCCTATTAAATATATGGCTAGTGGTTTAATTGGTAATCCTAATTTCTTTGGTAGTTATATGATTTTATTAATTGGTTTAACAATAGGATTATATTTCTTTTCTAAAAAATATAATAAATTTTATTTTATAGCTTCTTTGTTATTTTTAATAGGTTTAATATTGTCTGAATCAACTGGTCCTTTTTTAAGTTTTATTATTTTATTTGGTTTTATAATTATATTATTTGCTATAAAGAAAATAAAATTAAAAAAAGTTTTAATTTTGGCAATGGCCTGTTTTATAACTTTTGCTTTTACTAATTGTTTTACACAAATAATATTTATAAATATTTTTAACGATGAAATAAATATGAATTATAGTATTAGTAGTGATATGTTAAGAATATTTGGTATTTCATCAGAAAAAATAAGTGAAATTACTGGGGTTGTAAAGGATGATGATTTAGAGTTTGCTTCTGGAAGAATGGTTCTTTGGCAAAAAACGCTAGAAATAGTTCCTAAATATCCTTTAACGGGAGTTGGGTTGGATAATTTATTTTATGTTTTTCCACAAATATGGGGTGGTTCTAAAATAGATAAGGCTCATAATGAATATTTACAGTTGATGGTTACAACGGGTATTCCAACGGTTGTTGTTTATTTAAGTTTATTATTTTTAATTTTCTTAAAAGGTATCTTTACAAAAGATAAGTTAATAACTATTTTGTTGTTATCTTTTGTAGGTTATTCTATTCAAGCGTTTGCTAATATAAGTATTGTTGAAGTGGCGCCATATTATTTTATGATAAGTGGTTTTATAATTGGTTTAGATAATAATTTTAAATTTAAAGAGATAAAGTCATTATTTCATTGTAAATAGTTCCTTTTTCATATATAATTTAGTTAGGTGAAATTTATGAAACAAGAAAATATTCGTAACTTTTCTATTATAGCTCATATTGATCATGGTAAAAGTACTTTAGCTGATCGAATATTAGAGATAACAAAAACAGTTAGTAATCGTGAAAAACAACATCAAATGTTAGATAATATGGATATTGAACGAGAACGTGGTATTACTATTAAATTAAATGCGGTTAATTTAAAATATCATTATAATAATGAAGATTATTATTTGAATCTTATTGATACTCCGGGGCATGTTGATTTTAATTATGAAGTAAGTAGAAGTTTAGCTGCCTGTGAAGGAGCTATTTTAGTGGTGGATGCTGCTCAAGGAATTGAAGCTCAAACTTTAGCTAATTTATACTTGGCACTTGATAATAATTTGACTATTATACCGGTTATTAATAAAATAGATTTACCTAATGCGGATATAGAAAAAGTAACTCAGGAATTAATTGATACTTTTGGTTTTACGAAAGAAGAAATTATTTTAACGAGTGCTAAAAATGGGATTGGGATTGAACAATTGGTTAATGCTATTATTGAAAAGGTACCTTGTCCTAAGGGAAAAGTTAATGATAAATTACAAGCTTTAATTTTTGATAGTTTTTATGACTCATATCGTGGGGTTGTAGCTTTAATTAGGGTTGTAAACGGGGTTATTAAAACAGGTGATACTATTAGCATGATGGCGACAAAAGCTTCATTTGAAGTGGTTGAATTAGGTATTAATGCACCACATGAGATTAAAAAAGATAAGTTAGTAGCTGGAGAAGTTGGTTATTTATGTGGTAGTATTAAAAGTATTTCAGATATTAAAGTGGGTGATACTTTAACTTTAACAAGTAATCCATCTTCGGATATATTGTTAGGATATAAACCAATGAAACCAATGGTTTTCTCGGGATTATATCCAATTGAATCATCACGTTATCCAGAATTAAGAGAAGCTTTAGAAAAATTAAAATTAAATGATGCATCCTTAGAATATACGCCCGAAACATCAAAAGCTTTAGGGTTTGGTTTTAGATGTGGTTTTTTAGGTTTACTACATATGGAAATAATTGAAGAAAGAATAAAAAGAGAGTTTGGTATTTCTTTAATAGCAACAACTCCTTCGGTTATCTATGAATTAGAACTAACTGATGGGTCAACGATAAAAATTGATAGTCCTAGTAAAATGCCTGATAAAGTTAAAATAAAACAAATAAAAGAACCTTTTATCTTAACATCTATCTTTGTTCCAGCTTCTTATATTGGACCAATTATGGAATTATGTCAAAATAAAAGGGGTAATTATATAGCTATTGAATATTTGGATACAACTAGAGTTAATATTCATTATGAAATACCTTTATCGGAAATTGTTTATGATTTTTTCGATAAATTAAAAAGTATTAGTAAAGGTTATGCATCTTTTGATTATGAATTAATTGGCTATAAAGCTAGTAATTTAATTAAAATGGATATTTTATTAAATGGGGAAGCTGTTGATGCTTTAAGTATTATTGTGCATAATGATTTTGCTTATAATCGTGGGAAGAAAATTGTTGAAGCTTTAAGAAAATTAATACCACGGCAACAATTTGAAATACCAATTCAAGCTAGTTTAGGTATGAAAGTTATAGCTAGAGAAACTATTAAAGCTGTTCGTAAAGATGTTTTAGCTAAATGTTATGGTGGCGATGTTTCTAGAAAAAGAAAACTTTTAGAAAAACAAAAAGAAGGTAAAAAGAAAATGAAAATGATTGGAACTGTTGAAATACCTGAAGAAGCTTTCTTGGCGGTTCTAAGATTAGGTGAAGAAAATGAGTGATCTTAAAATAATTGAGATAGCTAATTATATTGTTTCTAATAAAGCTAGTGTTATGGATACCGCTAATTATTTTAATATATCTAAAAGTACTTTACAAAAAGTTATTAATAATAAATTAGTTGGAATTGATATTGATTTATATAGTTTAGTTAAAAAAGTTCAAATACATAATCAATTAAAAGGTAAAATTAAAGGTGGTCAAATTAGTAAAAGAACGGTTACTTGGACAAAGGAAGATGCTTATCGTTTAGCTAAATTAATGTTAGCAGAAAAAATGACTTTTGAAGAATTATCGCAACATACATTAATACCTATTTCTACATTAAGTGATATTTTAAAAAATGGCATTGATGATGAAATAATAAAGAATAGTTTATCATCTTTATATGAATATAATAAAACTATTGGTAAGAGTAAAAAGAGTTGTGTTTAATTCTTTTTTTTGTTATTATTAATTAGGGTGTTTATTTATGAAAAAGAAAAAAGGACTTTTATTTATATTATGTTTAATTATTTTTATTTTAATAGCTGTTAGTGTTAGTCAAAATAAAGTTATTAATTTGGATAATATTATTTATAATTTTGTTAAACAATTTACTTGTTTACCATTAACTATTTTATTTAAGATAATAACTTTTATGGCTAGTACTAGTTTTTTTGTTATTGTTTGTTTAATTATTTTAATTTTTATTAAAAAAAAGAAACATGCTGTTTTGATAGTTAGTAATTTAATAAATACGGTTATTATGAATCAAACGTTTAAGGTTTTATTTGCGAGACCAAGGCCGGTTGTATCTTCTATTATAATGGAAACGGGTTATAGTTTTCCGTCGGGTCATACGATGGCAGCTATGTCTTTTTATGGTTTTTTTGTATATTTAGTTTGGCAAACTAAATTAGCTAAAAATAAAAAAATATTTATTTCTATTATTTTAACTTTTTTAATTTTTTTAGTCGGTTTAAGTCGGGTTTATTTAGGTGTTCATTTTGTAAGTGATGTTGTTGGTGCGGTATGTTTATCGACAATTTATTTAATTATATATACAAAAATTATTTCAAAATATTTGTAAGTTTTAATATGATAAAAATATAGCTAAATATGATTAATAATGTTATAATTAAGAGTAGATAAGGAGTTGATAAAATGTTTATTGACGAAGTAGAAATAGAATTAATCGCTGGAACCGGTGGCGACGGGTGTATGGCGTTTCGTAGAGAAAAATGTGTTGAAATGGGTGGACCATTTGGGGGAAATGGCGGAGCCGGAGCTAATATCATTTTTAAAGTTGATGAAGGTTTAAATACTTTAATTGATTTAAGATATCAAAAAAAAATAAAAGGTCACAAAGGGGAAAATGGTTTAGGTAAAGGTATGCATGGGGCACATGCTGAAGATATTATTCTTAAAGTCCCTGAAGGAACGATTATTACAGATTTAGATACAGGTTTAATCGTTGCTGATTTAATTCATAAAGATGATTATGTTATTGCAGCTAGTGGTGGTCGTGGGGGACGTGGAAATATGGCTTTTGCAACCAAAGGTAATCCAGCTCCACATTTTGCCGAAAATGGTGAACCGGGCGAAGTAAGAAAAATAAAAGTTGAATTAAAATTGTTAGCTGATGTTGGCTTAGTTGGCATGCCAAGTGTTGGTAAATCAACAATCATATCACAAGTATCAGCAGCTAAACCTAAAATAGCAGCTTATCATTTTACAACTTTAAGACCTAATTTAGGGGTTGTTAAAACAAATCATAGTTCTTTTGTTTTAGCAGACTTACCAGGCTTAATAGAAGGAGCTTCTTTAGGTGAAGGTTTAGGTGATCAATTCTTAAAACATATTGAAAGAACTAGAGTCATTGCTCATGTTATTGATATGGGTGGAACTGAAGGCCGGAATCCTTATGAAGATTATTTAAAAATTAATAAAGAATTAAGAGATTTTAATCCTAAAATATTAGATAAACCACAAATAGTTATTGCTAATAAAATGGATATGCCACTGGCAAATGAAAACTTAAAAGAATTTTGTTTAAAAGTTAAAAATGTTTATCCAATTACAGCTATAACTAATGAAGGCTTAAAAGAAGTTATGGAAGTTTTAGTTAATATGTTAGATAAAATAAATAAATTACCTTTATATGAAGAAGAAAAATTTGAAAGTCATATTTTATATAAGTTTAAGGAAGAACAACCCTTCACAATTACAAAAGAAGATAATGCTTGGGTAATTAGAGGTGAAAAAGTCGAAAAATTATTAAAAATGACTAAATTTACAACTGATGAAGCTGCTAGTCGGTTTGCTAGCAAATTAAGAAAATATGGGGTTGATGATAAACTACTTAAATTAGGAGCTATTGAAGGAGAAACAATTCGTATTTTAGATTTTGAATTTGAATATAAAGATTGATTTATTTTAAAAAATAGTATAAAATATTATTAGGTTAATACAATATAAAAGGAGGTATTTTATGTATTATTTTGTTGGAATAAAAGGTACAGGTATGAGTGCTTTAGCACAAATATTAAAAGATTTAGGATATGAAGTATCAGGTAGCGATAAAGCTGATCATTTTTTTACGGAACAAGCTTTATTAGATAAAGGTATTAAATTACTTGATTTTAACGCTGACAATATTAAAGAAGATATGATTATAGTTCAAGGTAATGCCTTCAAAGATGATCAAGTAGAAATTGTTAAAGCTCGTGAATTAGGTTTAAAAATATATACTTATCAAGAAATGGTTGGTAAATTAACTAAAATGTTTAAAACAATTACTATTGCTGGTTGTCATGGTAAAACAACAACCACGGCAATGCTTAGTCATGTTTTAAAAAATATTAATGGGTGTAACTATTTAATTGGTGATGGTACGGGTTGTGCTAATAAAGATAATGCTTATTTTGCTTTAGAAGCTTGTGAATATAAACGTCATTTTTTAGCTTATACTCCTTATTATGCCATTATAACTAATATAGAATTAGATCATATTGATTATTATAAAGATATTGATGATGTTATTTTAGCTTATCAAGAATATGCTAAATTAGCTGAAAAAATGGTTATTGCTTGTGGTGATGATCCATATACTCATACTTTAGAAGTAAGTAAACCAATTTTTTTCTATGGCTTAAATGACGACAATGATATTATAGCTAAGGATGTTGTTTTTACTAATGAAGGAACAAGTTTTGATGTCTTTATTGAAGATAATTATTATGGTCATTTTGATCTACCTTTATATGGTAAACATATGTTACTTAACTCTTTAGCCGTTATTGGAGTATGTTATTACGAACGTATCGAAGCTAAAGAAGTTAGTAAATATTTAAAAACTTTTCCTGGTGCTAAAAGAAGATTTAAAGAAAAAACCATTGGTTCAATTGTAACAATTGATGATTATGCTCATCATCCCACTGAAGTTAAAGTAACTATTAAAGCAGCTCGTCAAAAATATCCGGATAAAGAAATAGTAGCTATTTTAAAAACTCATACCTTATCACGAACTAAAGAAATGGCTGATGAATTTGCTGAAGCTTTAAATTTAGCTGATAAAGCCTATGTTATGGATGTTGGAGTTGATCGAGAAGAAATAGGTTATGATGATGTTACAAGTGATGTTATATTATCCAAATTAAATAATGGAGAATATATGTCCTTAGATTTAGTTGATAAATTATTAGTTCATAAAAATGCTGTTATGATTTTTATGAGCAGTAAAGATATATATGTCTTACAAGCTAAATATGAAAAATTATTAGAAAAGAATGATTAATTCTTTTTTATTTCGACAAAATTCGACAAAATTTTTAAAAACTTTGTTATATAATAGTTTTAAAGGAGGAATATTATGAATTTATTAGAAGTTACTGCTATTAATATTATTTTATTATTATTTCCATTATTGGTTTATTTGTTTTATTGTACTTATGCTCAAAACATTAACAAATCTCAAAATGAATTTTTTCTCGATTTAGCTCTTATTTCTTCATTGTATCTTATTATAACTTATAATATGAATAACAATTATGGAGCCTTTATTATTTTATTAGATATCTGTTTATTAATTGCCTATATTAAAAAAAGAAGTTTAGCAAGTATAATTATTTCTTTAATAATTGTATGGTGTTATTATAGGCAAGGAGTTCATCTATTTTATCTTTTAATAATTCAATATGTTATCTATTATTTATTATTTATATTTTGTAAAAAGAAAAGTAATTTTTTTTGTATTAATAGTTTTATTATAATTAAAACAATATTTTTAATTATATGTATTAGTGTTCATCATATTTTTAGTAATCAAACTTTAATTAATGCATTATTAGTTATTTTAATTTTTGCCATAGCTGCCCATGTTGCTATTTTCATTTTTATAAAAGGTGAAGAAATAATTAATTTACATTTAAACATAAAAGAATTTGAAAAAGATAAACAAGTAAGAACATCTTTATTTAAAATAACCCATGAAATTAAAAATCCTTTAGCTGTTTGTAAGAGTTATTTAGATATGTTTGATTTTAATAATAAAGAACATAAAAATTATATTCCAATTGTTAAAGAAGAAATCAATAAAACTTTATTGTTATTACAAGACTTTTTAGATATGAATAAAATAAAAGTTAAAAAAGAATTATTGGATATTAATTTATTATTAGAAGAATTAGTCAAACAATATGAACCAGTTATAAATGAACGTAATATTAAATTTGATTATGAAATAAGTAAAAAAGAAGTTTATATTGAAGGTGATTACAACCGTTTAAATCAGGTCTTTATTAATTTATTAAGTAATGCCATGGATGCTATTAGTAAGAATGGTTTAATTACTTTAAGAACTAAATTAGATAATGATAATATAAATATTATTGTTAAAGATAATGGTTGTGGGTTAGCTAAAGAGGTATTGGAACATATTAAGGAACCTTTTTATACAACTAAAAAAAATGGAACTGGGTTAGGAGTATCATTATCTTGTGAGATAATTAATGCTCATAACGGAACCATTACTTATTTTAATAGTAAAGGAACAAAAGTTATTGTTACGATACCTTTATCTAAAGAATTTAATTAGCTTCTATATATATATTTTTATCATAAGCATGATAATTAGTATTAACTTTTTCTAATTGTTTAGAACTTATTAAAAAGAAAGTATCTAAAACAATATCACTACCATCACTTGTAACAGGATCGTCCCAAGTTGTATCTAAATGATACCAATTATTATCTAAATAAACAAGATTCCAAATATGATTTTTACTAGCAATTCGGTAATTAGGAATATTAAGTTTATTTAAGAAAATACTCATCGTATCAGAATAACCACCACATAAAGCTTTATTAAAAAAAAGTGGACCTGTTGCTTTGTGCGATGAACTATTAAGGTCATTTAAACCACTTTCTATATATTGTTTATCATACTTAGTTGTATTTATTATATAATTATGAAAAGCCTTTATTTTATTTAAAGTGCTCATATCATCGGTAATTATTTCACTCATGATACGGTCAATTTTATTCTCAATTGCTGTAATACTTTCTTGATCATAAGTTTTAATAATATTAAAGGTAACTTTATCTAAAGAATTAATACTCATATTTATTTTACGATATCCATTGTAAGGATTAAGAAAATTATTGATATTGACAATTTCATTACTATTAGATAATTCGTTTAGATCATTATGACATTCTTCATAATCACAAAAGAAATAGAAACTTTCATTACCATCATTTAATAAAGTAAAGATAATATCTTTTAAATGTTGTTTATTTGAAGCATAAAAATCTTTTGTTTGTTTGACATATTTAAAGTCATAATTTAGTTTATAAGCATTGGCTTTATTATTGACAATCCCATTTCTAAAGATAACTTTATCAACGACTAATTTCATGATGGGTTTTCTAAAATAAAAAGTAAGACTTAAGATAACTAATAATATAAAGACAATAATTATTTTTTTCATTTTTTCACCTATTTACATTATATCAAAATAAAATAAAAAGTAAATGTTATTCCATAGCATTTACTTTTTTAGCTAAACGAGACTTATCACGAGCAGCAGTATTACTCTTTAAAACGTTAGCACTTTTTGCTTTATCAATTTTTTTGATAGCAATTTTTAAATTATCGTTAGCTTTACTTTTATCTTTAGCATCAACAGCTTTAACAACATTTTTAATAGCTGTTCTCATACTTGTTTTATAGTTATTATTATTTTCTTTTTCTTTTGCAATCACTTTAATTTTCTTTTCTGCATTTTTCATATTTGCCATAAATTTCACCTCCAAGTTCTTTAAACTATTCTTATTTTATCAGATTATATTTAAAAAAGCAACTATTTTGTATAAAAAAGCTATGCTTGTTAACACTAACTACGAGGTGAAGTTTAATGGCTCATGAAATTGATTTAAGTAAATATAAAGTTCGAACCGATTTAGCAATCGAAGCTATCAATAAAAGAAACATAAAAGGAGTAACTAGTACAGAAGAAATGGTTGATGGAATTAAAATAACCGATGTCTTTGTCTTAGAAGAAGGGTCTAAAATTATCGATAAAAAAGTAGGACGCTATATTACAATTGAATTTGATGATGTAACTGATTATCATAATGGTTTAAAAGTGCAAACTGTTTTTGTTAAACAATTAAAAGAAATGCTTAAAAAAATAAATAAAAAAGCAAGTTGTTTAGTTGTTGGTTTAGGTAATATTAAATCAACGCCAGATGCTTTAGGTCCTTTAACAATCAATAATATTTTAGTTACAAAACATTTATTTATGTTAGGAAGTGTTGAAGAAGGTTTTAGATGTGTATCAGCTATTAATCCTGGTGTTATGGGACAAACTGGTTTAGAAACAAGTGAAATTATTTTTAGTTTAGTTAAACAGTTTAATCCTGATTTTATTATTGTGGTCGATGCTTTAGCTAGTCAATCAGTTGAACGGGTAAATAAAACTATTCAAATGACTAATACAGGTATTCATCCAGGAAGTGGAATAGGTAATAGTCGTAGTGAAATAAGCTTTGAAACATTAGCTATTCCTGTTATAGCTATTGGGGTTCCAACCGTAGTTGATGCCATAACTATTGTTAGTGATACAATTAATTATATGCATAAACATTATAGTTATTTTAAAGCTAATATAAATAATCCTATAAATAAATTATTAACTAGTAGTCCTAATTATTTGAAAAAAGATATTAAAGTAAATAAAGAAGATAAAAAAACTTTATTAGGAATTGTTGGTACTTTAAATGATCAAGAAATCAAACAATTATTATTTGAAGTATTAACACCTATTGGGTTTAATTTAATGGTTACTCCTAAAGAAGTAGATTTTTTAGTTGATAAATTAAGCACTATTATAGGCAACGGTATTAATATGGCTTTACATGAAAATGTTAATAATTAAAAAAATATCGCGAAATAACTATTATTTATGATATAATTTATAGAAGTTATGGGAGGTATTATGATATATATATTTGGACACAGAAAGCCTGATACAGATTCAATTTGTGCAGCACTTAGTTTATCTTACTTAAAAAATCAATTAGGTTTTAAAACAGAACCAATGGCTTTAGGCCATATAAATAATGAAACAAAATTTGTTTTAGATACTTTTAATTTAAAAGCTCCAAAATATTTAAATGATGTTAAATTACAAATAAAAGATATTAATTATCATAAAAATTGCTTTTTAAATGAATTAGTTTCTATTAATGAAGGCTATAACTATATGAAGAAATATGGTTTAACTGGTTTACCAATTGTTGATAAAAATAATATATTAACGGGATTAGTTACCTTAAAAGAATTAGCTAAAGAATTAATTGAAGGTAATTTCACATTATTAAATACTTCATATGATAATATTTTAAAAACTCTTAAAGGAGAAGCTATATTAAAATATGATGAAGAAATAATTGGTAATGTTTTAGCTGCTTCTTTTAGAAGTACAACTTTTATGGAAACGGTTAAACTTAATAATAAGGATATTTTAATTGTGGGTGATCGACATAGTATTTTAGAATATGCCGTTAAATCAAAAGTTAAATTAATTGTTGTTGTTGGTGATGGTCTTATTAAAGAAGAACATCTTCAATTAGCTAAAGATAATAAAGTTAATATTATTAAAACGGCCTATGATACATATCATACAACCAAATTAATTAATTTAAGTAATTATATTAAAACTGTTTCTTTTTCAGAAACACCTATATCTTTTGAACAAAATGAATATTATAGCCATTTTATGGATGTCGCAAACAAATTAAAACACACTAATTATCCTATTATTGATAAAGATAATCATTGTTTAGGTTTACTACCAATGACTTTAGCTAATAATAAAAATCCAAAAGAAGTTATTTTAGTTGATCATAATGAAAAGGAACAAAGCGTTGATGGTTTAGATGAAGCAACTATTTTAGAAGTTGTTGATCATCATAAATTAGGCACTTTAGCGACCACTTTACCAATTAATTTTCGGAATATGGCTGTTGGTAGTTCTAATACAATTATTTATAACATCTATAAAGAAAGCAAAATTAGTATTCCAACTAATATTGCAGGAGCAATGTTATCAGGTATTATATCAGATACCTTAATGCTTAAATCACCGACAACCACTTTATTAGATAAAGAAGCTGTTATGAATTTAGAAAAAATAGCTGGCGTTGATTACTTAAAATATGGTTTAGCAATGTTTAAATTCGGTTCATCTTTAATTGGTAAAAGTAAAGAAGAAATTATATATGAAGATTTTAAAAAGTTTAATTATAATGATGAGAATATTGGTATTGGTCAAGTCTTTACAACAGATATTGATTATATAATGAATGAAAAAGAAGAATATATTAGTATTTTAAATAATATTTCTTTACATAACAATTATGAAATCGTTGCCTTATTTATAACTGATGTTATTAAAAATGGTTCATATATTTTATTTAATGATAAAGCTTTAAGTGTTTTAATGGATAGTTTTGATTTAAATGATTTAAAACAAGGTCATTATTTTGACGGAATTGTTTCAAGAAAAAAACAAATAATTCCGGTTATTTTAGAAAACTTATAAAATTATAAGTTTTTTATAATATAAAAAAAGAAAGGTAAATTCTCAAAGTAAAAGAAATGCTTAAAAAGACTTGCTAAAGAAGAATATTTTTTGTATAATTAAAGAAGAATAAAGTGGGTTGATAAATTATGAGAGTATCAATAATTAGAAAAAATAAAATTGAAAACCATATATTGCCTGCTGTGATATATGGAAATTATTGGATTCAAGATAAAGATAGTAAAGACATAAAGAGAAATCTAATTAATGTTGAAGAAGAAAACAAAAGATGGAAGTTAAAAAGTAATTTTGAAACACAAATTATGCTTAATAATGATTATAAAGAATTTGTTTATTTGGAAGATTTTGGATGTTATACTTTAGTAACAAAGGGCGAAGCTCCTATTTTACTATATTGTACGCCAACGTATGATAACCATGTTCAACAACTAGTCGTTCAAAATGGGGAACTACTAATTGGTAATCAAGAAGGTAATGCTATTGTTTATAAAACTAATTATATTAGTCCCCAACAATTGAAATTAAGTTATATTAATGGGATATGGAGTTTTCAAAATTTAGATATTCAACATCCTATTTTTGTAAATATGATGGCTTTTAATAGTGGATATTTAAGTAATGGTGATATATTATTTATTATGGGACTTAAAATAATTATTTTAGGTAATACCATTTTTGTAAATAATCCTAATAATCTTGTTTCATATCGTCCTAATGTTTTAAATCAAATTCTTTCACTTCCTAAATATGAAAAAAAGGAATATATTGAAAATGAAGACTTGCAAGTTTTTGAAACCCAAGATTATTTTTTTAGAGCTCCGCGTTTTAGAACAACTATGGAACAAGTTGAAATAAAAATTGATGCTCCGCCAACTAAAGAAAAAGATGAAAAAATGCCAATGATTTATACCGTTGGGCCGATGCTTACTATGGGTATGACGGCTATGGTTACAGGTATTACTTCTTTAAATAATGTTTTAAACGGTAAACAAAGTTGGAGTACAGCAATGCCTTCATTAGTAATAGCTGGTGCCATGATGATGAGTATGATTTTTTGGCCATTACTTTCAAAAAAATATGAAAAAAAGCAACGTAAAAAATATGAAAAAATGCGTCAAGAAAAATATAAAAAATATATTGAAAGTAAGAGACAACAAGTTTTTGATACAATTAATACACAACGCAATACTTTAGTTAATAGTTTAGTTCCTTTAGATGAATGTAAAAACATTATTTTAGAAAGAAGAAGAAATTTGTGGGAAAGAAAATTAGATCATGAAGATTTTCTTAATTTGCGGTTAGGAATCGGTAATCAAGATCCTAAAATAAAAATTTCTTATCCAGAAGCTCATTTTACCCTTGATGAAGATAATTTACGACCTATTTTAGATGAGGTAGTGGCAGCTTGTGATACGATAACTGATGTTCCTTTAGATTTAAATTTTACTAAGGAATTTATTTCAGCTATTGTTGGTCAAACAATACTAACAACTAATTTTATGGCTGGATTATTGTTACAAATGATTACTTTTCATAGTTACGAAGAATTAAAAATAGTTATTTTAACTACGAAAGAAAATGAAAAGAGATGGGACTATTTAAAAGTTTCACCTTACTGTTTTGATGATGATAAAACAATACGTTTTTTTGCAGCTGATAATGATGAAGCCAATCAAATTTCTAATTATTTAAATGATATTTTTACAACGAGAAAGTTTAACGAAGAAGAAATTAATGATAAAGATTATCGGAGTTTTGTTCCTTATTATGTTATTATTACTGATGATTTTGCATCAATTCGTAATTTAGAAATTATTAGATCAGTACTAAGCCAAAAGATTAATTGTGGTTTTAGTTTAATAATTAACAATCAAAAATTATTAGGTTTACCTAACGAATGTACTTGTTTTATTACAATAAACAATAAAATTAAATCAACAATTTTTGGAAATGAATTAATTGTTAATAAGCAAAAAGAATTTACAGCAGATAGTATTAATATTATGGAAATGGTACCACTTTGTGCAAAAGTGGCTAATATTCCTATTGAATTAGATAAGGAAAAATATTATTTACCTAAATCAATAAGCTTTTTAGAGATGTTTGATGTTGGAAAAGTTGAACAATTAAATCCAATTAGTAGATGGAAGAATAATAATCCTGTAATAAGTTTACAAGCCCCAGTTGGTGTTGATCAAAATGGTGAATTATTTAAACTTGATTTACACGAAAAGTTTCACGGACCACATGGTCTTGTAGCGGGAATGACTGGAAGTGGAAAATCAGAATTTATTATTACTTATATTTTGTCTATGGCTATTAATTACCATCCATATGAAGTTTCCTTTGTTTTAATTGATTATAAAGGTGGAGGTTTGGCAGGAGCTTTTGAAAATAAAGAAACAGGTATTAAACTTCCGCATTTAGCTGGTAGTATAACTAACCTTGATACAGTTTCATTAAATCGTTCTTTAGCAAGCATTCAAAGTGAATTGCGGCGTCGCCAAAAAATGTTTAATAAAGCTCGGGAATTATTAAATGAAAGTACAATTGATATTTATAAATATCAAAAATTGTTCCGTGCTGGAGCTGTTAAAGATCCAATTCCTCATTTATTTATAATTAGTGATGAATTTGCTGAATTAAAAACACAACAGCCAGAGTTTATGGAACAACTTATTAGTACAGCTCGAATTGGGCGTAGTTTAGGTGTCCATTTAATTTTGGCTACACAAAAACCTAGTGGGGTTGTTGATGATCAAATTTGGAGTAACAGTCGTTTTAGAGTTTGTCTAAAAGTACAAGAAAAATCTGATAGTGTAGATATGATTAAACGACCTGATGCTGCAACCTTAAAAAATGTTGGGCGTTTCTATTTACAAGTGGGTTATAATGAGTTTTTTGCTTTAGGACAATCAGCTTGGTGTGGAGCACCTTATTTGATGAGCGATAAAAGAAAAAAAACAATCGATACTAATGTTGATTTTATTAATAATGTTGGCTATGTTGTAAAAAGTAACAATCATAAAAAAGAAGACAATATTGTTAAAAATGGGGAAGAACTACCTAATATTGTTAACTATTTAAATACTTTAGCTAAAGAACAAAATATTCATACAGAACAATTATGGTTAGATCAAATTCCAGATGTAATTTTAGTTAAAAATTTAAAAACAAAATACCAATATGTTAAAAAAAATTATAATATTAATCCTATAATTGGTGAATATGATGACCCTTTTAATCAACAACAACATTTATTAACGTTACCACTTTCTAAGGATGGAAATGTTATTATTTACGGAGCCGTTGGAAGTGGCAAAGAGAATCTATTAACCACAATTATTTATTCGACAATTACGGAATATTCACCTGCTGAAATTAATTTATATATTTTGGACTTTGGAGCAGAAACTCTTAAGAACTTTCTTTTAGCTCCACAAGTTGGTGATGTTTTACTATCAAATGATCAAGAAAAAATAAATAATTTATTTAAAATGTTATCAGAAGCAATTGAAAAAAGGAAAAAACTATTTGTTGAATATAATGGTAATTATCAAACCTATTGTGAAAAAAGTCAAAATCCATTGCCTACCATTTTAGTAATAATAAATTATTATGAAGCTTTTCAAGAAATATTTCCAGAATTTGAAGATATAGTAATCCAATTAACTAGAGAAGGTTTAAAATATGGAATAGTCTTTGTTTTGACAACTAATGGAACCAGTTCCATTCGTTATCGATTAAGACAAAATTTTAATCAAGAATTAGTTTTACAAATGAATGATGAAGGGGATTATGGTTCTATTTTAGGTAATGTCCATGGAATGCATCCATCTAAAATAAAAGGCCGAGGCTTAGTTAAATTTGATGATATTCATGAATTTCAAGCTGCTTATCCTTGTCCAGTTGAAGAAATTGTTGTTTATATTAAAGATGTTTGTGAACAATTTAAAAATACTAGCAAAATAAGAGCTAAAGCAATTCCTGTTTTACCAAAAGAAGTTAATTTAGAATTTTTAAAACCATTTGTAACTGATACATCATCAATACCAATTGGGGTAGAAAAAGATAGCTTAGATATTGTTAAAGTTAATTTTAAAGATAAATACTTAACTTATATCACTGCTTTAGAAGAAATATCCTTTAATGATTTTATTTTAAATTTAATTGCTGAAGTTAGTACAATCAGTAATACATCAACAATAGTTGTTGATTGTGCAAAAATGTTCGAACAACCACTGCCTAATTGTGTATATTTCAAAAATAATTTTGATGAAGTATATAAAAAAATAGATCATTATTTTGACCAATTAAAACAATGTTTAGTATCTAATGAATCAGCATTTAAACAATCAAAAGAAATCATTTGTATCATAATTGGTTTAGAAAAATTTAAAAGTAAATTATCTGATGAATTTAAAAACAAATTTGATGACTTTATGATTAAAGGAAAAGATTTAGGTAAAGTTACTTTTATTGTTGCTGATACGATTGATAAAATGAAAAAATTAGAATATGATAAATGGTATAAGGAATGTACAAGTAATAACAATGGTATTTGGATTGGTAATGGAATAGCTGATCAATTTACAATGAAGTTAAGTAAAACGCCTCGTTATATTCAAGATACTGTTGATGAATGCTTTGGCTATTATGTTAAAGCGGGTAATCCAATTTTAATTAAATTGTTAGGAAAGAAGGAAACAAATGAATAAAGTATTAATTGAAGTTTTTGTTCCCCTTTTAGAAAAAGAATATGATGTTTTGATTCCGGTTAGTAAAACAATTGCTGATACAACTTTACTTTTATCCGAAACAATTAATGATTTGTCTGAAGGATGTTTTCCAATTAAAGATAGTACATTATTATATAGTAAAGAAACTGGTATAGTTTATGATGGCAAAATAACCTTAAAAGAAGCTGGTTTTATGAATGGAACACAAGTTATTTTAAATTAGGCTATTTAGCCTTTTTTTTATTATATAAAAGTAAGGTAAAAGATTGACTTTATATTATGATCTATGAGATAATTATATTGTAGAATAATAAGGGTGAGAGTCTACATAATTTGAGGAGGTGAAAATAATGAATGCAGATACTGCAAGGTTAAGAACATTGGGTAATGAAGTTCAATCTGAAGCCGGATCTTATAAAACAGAAGTTAATAATA
>JAVXGE010000003.1:4519-24387 GCA_036657555.1 Bacilli bacterium | reverse complement strand
GAAAAGAACTTGGTCTTGAAGAAGCAAAGTTGACAATTGCTAAGGCTATGTTAATGAAAAATATTAACATTCAAACAATAAAAGAGTGCACAGGTTTAAATGATAATGAAATTAATAATTTAAAATAAATGATTCAATTTGAATCATTTCAAATCGTTGACAAATAAGAAAAAATTATACTTATTTGTCTTTTTATATAAAAACATTTTATAGATCATTTTCTTTGACTTAAAGCTATCTTTTCAAATTATAATATTTTATCGACCAAGCCATACTCTAAAGCTTCTAAAGAACTTAAAAAATAATCTCTTTCAGTGTCATTTTCAATTATTTTAATATCTTTATTAGTGTTTAAAGATAAAATTTTATTAAGTTTATTTTTAAGTTTTATAATCCGTTCAGCTGCTATTTTTATTTCGGTTGCTTGACCACTAGCACCACCAAGGGGTTGGTGAATCATAACTTCACTATTTGGTAAACAATATCTTTTGCCTATTTTACCGCTGGAAAGTAAAAAAGCTCCCATACTTGCTGCCATACCTAGACAAATAGTTGAAACATCACTTTTAATAAAATTCATTGTGTCATAAATAGCCATGCCAGAAGTTATGCTTCCACCAGGACTATTTATATATAAACTAATGTCATTGTTATTAATTGAATCTAAATATAAAAGTTGACCGACAATAATATTAGCAACATCATCATTTATTTCACCAGTTAAAATAATAATTCGATCTTTTAATAGTCTAGAATACAAATCATAAGCTCGTTCTCCAGAAGTACTTCTTTCAATAACGGTTGGTATTAGCAATAAAATCATCTCCTATTTATTATGATAGTCCAATAAGTTTTAAAATATACACTAAAACATATGACAAAACTCTTTTTTTTTGTTAAAATAGAAGTAGAAGAATAAAAAAGGGATGATAAAAATGATTAAAGTCGAATACAAAAACCAAATTACAAAAGAATACCCACTTAATACACCTTTATTAGAAGTGGCTAATAGTTTTCAAAACAACTATGACTATCCTATTTTAATAGCTAGAGTCGATAATGTTATTGAAGAATTAGCTAAACCATTACTTAGAAAATGTGATATTGATTTCTATGATCGTAGCACTATTGTTGGAAATGGTGTTTATGCAACAGGAGTCCAATTTTTAATGGTAGTGGCTATTAAAAAGGTTTTAGGTAATGATGCCGAAGTTGTTATTGAACATTCAATTGATAAAGGTGTTTATTGTGAAGTTCAAAATAAAGAGTTAACAAAAGAAAGCTTAAAATCAATTGAAGAAAAAATGGGTGAAATGGTTGCCAATAATTATAATTTTGTTAAGATAAGTGTTGCCCGAAGGGATGCTATTGCTTTTTTCAAAAAGAAAAAACAAATGGATAAAGTCAATGTTTTAAAATATATTAGTAATACTTATGTTAATCTATATCGTTTAGATGATTATTATGATTATTTCTTTAGCGAAATGCCTTATAGTACAAAGGCAATTGATGATTATAAATTAACTTATATTAAGGATAATGGTTTTGTTTTAAGTTATCCATCTGTTTATAACCCGCGGATAACAGCACCTTATAGTCATCAAAAAATGTTATTTGATGCTTTTCTTGATTATACTAAAATGGGTAAAACAATAGGTATATCAAATGCTGCCGATTTAAATAATGTTGTTTCAACAGGTAATTACAACGATGTTATTCAGTTATCAGAAACTCATTATAATACTCAATTAGCTAAGGTGGCTGATATGATTTATGACAAAAAAGGTAAGGTTAAAGTTGTTTTATTAGCTGGGCCTAGTAGTAGTGGGAAAACAACAACCGCTAAAAAACTAGCTATTTATTTACAAACAAAAGGTTTTAAAACACATAGTTTATCAATTGATGATTACTTCTTTAATCGAGTTGACACACCAAAAAAGCCCAATGGTGAATATGACTTAGAATCAATTCGAGCTGTTGATATTGATTTATTTAACAAACAATTATTAAGATTATTAGATGGTGAGAAAGTAGAATTACCCGAATATAACTTTGTATTAGGTCAAAGAGAATATAAGAAAAAATGGCTACAACTAGGTGAAAATGATATTATAATTGTTGAGGGATTGCACGCTTTAAATGCTGATTTAACAATTGCCATTGAAGAAGAAACAAAATTTAAAATTTATATTAGTCCATTAACACAGTTAAATATTGATAATCATAACCGTATTCATACATCAGATACAAGACGATTAAGAAGAATTATTCGAGATAATAAATTTAGAGGGTGTAGTGCTAGTGAAACTTTAAAATTATGGCAAGGTATTTTAGACGGTGAACAAGAATATATTTTCCCTTTCCAAAACAGTGCTGATGTTATTATTAATTCAGCTTTGATTTACGAATTAGGAGTCTTAAAAACTTATGCCGAACCATTATTATTTTCCGTTCATGAAAATGATGAAGTTTATCCAGAAGCTATCCGCTTAATCAACTTTTTAAGAAACTTTTTACCAATTCCAAGTGATGACGTTCCAAAAGAATCAGTTTTAAGAGAATTTATTGGTGGTAGTTCATACCATAATTAGAAAAGAGGAAAATATGATAAAAGTAGCAATTAACGGTTTTGGAAGAATTGGGCGTTTAGTTTTCAAAATAATGGCTAATGATCCTAATTTTGAAATAGTAGCCATCAATGATTTAACAGATAGTGAGCAATTAGCCTATTTATTAAAATACGATAGTAATCATCGAAATTATAATAAAAAAATAACTTTTGATGATAATAATATTATCATAGATAATAAAAAAATAAAAATATTTAAAGAAACAGATCCTTTAAATTTACCTTGGAAAGAATTAGAAATTGATGAAGTTTTTGAATGTACTGGTAAATTTATTGAAGAAGAAAAAGCTTTTTTACATATTAATGCAGGAGCTAAAAAAGTTATTATTTCAGCGCCTGGTAAGGGCAATATGAAAACAATTGTTTATAATGTTAATCATAATATAATTGATGGAACAGAACAAATTGTCTCTTCAGCTTCTTGTACAACTAATTGTTTAGCACCAGTTGTTAATGTTTTAAATGATAATTTTAAAATTATTAAAGGTTATATGACAACAATTCATGCTTATACAAATGATCAAACAGTATTAGATGTTGCTCATAAAAAAGGTATTTTAGCTAGACGAGGCCGAGCTGCTGGTATTAATATAATTCCTTCTTCAACCGGAGCAGCCATAGCTATAGGTTTAGTTATACCATCTTTAAAAGGCAAACTAGATGGTAGCGCTTTAAGAGTACCAGTACCAACGGGGTCCGTTATTGATTTAACCTTAGAATTAGAACAAAAAGTTACAATTGAACAATTAAATAAAGCCTTTATAGATAACCAAAATGCCACCTTAAAATTCACAACCGATCCCATCGTTTCAAGTGATGTTATTGGAACAAGCTGTGGTGCTTTAGTGGACGGATTACTAACAGACATCTTAGAAGTTGATGGTAAACAATTAATTAAAGTTGTAGCTTGGTATGATAACGAAATGGGTTATAGCTATCAAATGGTTAGAACAGCCTTAGCTTTAATGAACCGATAATATCGGTTTTTTAATTTAAGACATTTTATTTACACATTATATTTGCTAAAATTCATTATTTATTATAAAATAAAGATATAAGTAATAAAGGGGATAAGATATATGAAAAAAAAAGCTTTTACTTTAATTGAATTATTAGCTATAATAACAATATTAGGTGTTATGCTTTTAATTAGTTTACCAGCTTTAGTAGGAACAACTAAAAAAAACGAAGAAAGACAATATAATGATTTTTTAAACAATTTATATATTGCTAGCGAAAACTATGTTTTAGCTAATAAAATACCCGAATTAGAAGTTACAAATGGAACTGTTTTTCTTAGTATAAATGATTTAATAAAAAATGGTTACTTTAAAAAAGATACTCAAAATCCTAAAACTAAAAATATTGTTGATAATAATACTATTAGAATTGTTAAAAAAGAAGACAAAACCTTAAGCTATGAATATTTAGATGGTAATTATACAATAAATGGTTATAATAAAACTGGCTTAGTTTTACAATATGATGGTTATATGATGCCTGAAAATAATATTGTTAAAGATTTAAGTAGCCAAAAAAATGATTGTACATTAACTAATTTTAAAGATCTAAAATTAGCGTGGGACGCATCAGGAATACAATATGATGGCCTTGATGATACATGCAAAATAAAAAATAAATTAGATCATGCAAAATTTACGATATCAATGGTTGTAAAGCCCGTTAATACTAATAAAAGACATGTAGTTTTTGTTACCTGGCCAGGCTATACTTTTGAATTAAATGCCGATAATACCATTGCTTTTGGTATTTATCAAAATCCAAATAAACAATATTTAACTGGTAATAAATTTGAATATGATAAACCAAATTATATAACTTTAACTTTTGACGGAGTTGTTAGTAAAATGTATGTTTCTGGTCAAAAAGTTGTTGAAACAAACAACTCACCAATAATTTATTCGGGGTCGGAAACCGTTATTAGTTCAACATCATATGACGTCTTTAAAGGAAAAATTAATAATACTTTGTTTTACGACCGAGCTTTAAGTGATGAAGAAATAAACAATAATTATAAAATTGATCAAGTAAGATTCGGAGTTGAATAAATGAAAACAATCAAAGATTTTAACTTAAATAATAAAAAAGTAATAATTAGGGTTGATTTTAATGTCCCTATTAAGGATGGCATTATTATGGATGATACCCGAATCAAAGAAAGTTTAAAAACCATTGAATATGCCATAAAGCATAATGCTAAAGTTATTTTAATGAGTCATTTAGGACGTATTAAAGAAGAAAAAGATAAAGTAAACACTTTAAAACCCGTTGCTACAAGATTAGGTTCTTTATTAAACAAAGAAGTTATTTTTATACCTTTTACTAGAGGTAAAGTACTAGAAGATAGTATTAATCACCTAAATAAACAAGATGTTTTATTAATGGAAAATACAAGATTTGAAGATTTAGATAAAGAAAAAGAAAGTAAAAACGATATAGAACTTGGTAAATATTGGGCATCTTTAGGTGATATATTTATTAATGATGCATTTGGTACAAGTCATAGAAAACATGCTTCAAATGTTGGTATAGCTTCTAATTTAGATAACGGCATTGGTTTTTTAATTGAAAAAGAATTAACCATTTTAAATAAAGCCATTGATAATCCTAATAGACCATTTACAGTTATTTTAGGTGGCGCTAAGGTACATGATAAAATTTTAGTAATTGAAAACTTAGTCAAAACAGCTGACTACATTTTAATTGGTGGTGCCATGGCTTTTACCTTTTTAAAAGTAGCCGGCATTGAAATAGGTAAATCATTACTAGATGAAGAAAGTATTGATTTTTGTAAAAAAATATTAAGAAAATATAAAGAAAAAATAATTTTACCAATTGATGTTGTAACAAATAATAAAAGAGAATGCTTTATTAACGAAATTAAAAAAGATGAAATAGGTTTAGATATTGGTTATAAAACGGTCCGTTTATTCAAACAATATTTAGAAAGTAGTAAAACAATCATTTGGAATGGGCCACTTGGAATGTTTGAAGAAGAAGATTTCGCTAAAGGAACAAAAGGTATTTGTCAGACTTTAAAATATGTTGATGCCGTTAAAATAGCCGGTGGTGGTGATACCGCTAGCGCAATTAAAAAATTTAAATTTGAAAAAGTTTTCACCCATATTTCTACTGGTGGCGGAGCAAGCTTAGCCCTTTTAGAAGGCAAAAACTTATCTAGTCTAAAATGAAAAAAAGAAATATAATTATCATTGTTATTACAACAATATTAGTTTTATATTTTGCTTTAAAAGATAACTATTTAGAAATAATACCTTTATTATTTAAAGCCTCTTTACCATTTCTAATTTTAGGTTTTTTATTAGTTCTAAGTTATTGTTTTTTTAAAGCTTGTCTTCTTCATAACATTATTAATAAATTTAAAAAATATAGTTTTACTAAAACTTTTAATTTACAAATAATGACCTTCTTTTTTAACGGAATAACACCTTTTGCAACAGGCGGACAACCCTTTCAAGTATATGTTTTAGCTAAAGCAGGTTTAACATTAAGTGAAGGAACTTCTGTTATTGCTCAAGAATCAATTCTACATCAAATTTCAATTATTATTTTAAGTGTAATAGTCTTAATTTTAAATAATATTTTTAACATATGTAAAATTAATAATTCCTTATTAATTTTAGGCTTTTTAATTAATTTAGTAGTTTTAATTTTATTGTTTGTTTTAGCTTATTTTAAAAAAATTGACAAAATAGTTATAAAGTGGTTAATAAAAGTATTAACTAAATTTAAAATAATTAAACATAAAGATCAAACCATTTTAAAAATAAATGAAGCCGTTAATGAATTTAATATTGGTTCAAAAATATTATTAAATAATAAATTAAGATTATTAAAATTAATTATAGTTAATATTATCGGTTTAATTACCTTATATATTATTCCTTTAGTTATATTATTTAGCTTGGGAGATTATACAAGTTTTAATGGAATAACCAGTATTGTTTTAGTAACCTTTATAGCTCTTATTAGCTCTTTTATACCGTTACCAGGTGGCACAGGAGGCTGTGAATACTTATTTATGGTATTGTTTGGTTATTATCTAAAAAATCCTTTGTTAAGCTCTGTAATGCTTTTATGGCGTTTTATAACTTACTACTTACCAATGATAGTTGGTGCTATTTTATTTAACATTAAAAAGGAGAAGTAATATGCGAATTGGTATTTTTTCAGATACATATATTCCACAAATAAATGGGGTTTCAACAAGCATTGAAATGCTAAAAAGATCCTTAGAAAAAAAAGGTCATCAAGTTTTTATTGTAACTATTAATAATTCTACTATGAAGTATGTTTATGAAGATAAATTAATTAGAATACCTGGTGTTCCCGTTGGTATTTTTGACTATCGTTTAACAAGTATATATCCCGCAAGAGCTATTAAAACAATTAAAAATTGGAACTTAGATGTTATTCATTCACAAACAGAATTTGGAATTGGTTCCTTTGCCCGTATTTTAGGTAAACAATTCAATATTCCCGTTGTCCATACATATCATACTAGTTATGAAGAAATAGTTGATTATGTAACTAAAGGCTTTTTTGAAAACTCCAGTAAAAAAGCGGCTGAATATTTTGCTAAATTTTACTGTGATAAAACAGTTAGTGAACTAATTGTTCCAACTAAAAAAACTTATGATTTATTTAAAGACAAATATAAAGTTAAAAGAAACATTTATATTGTTCCAACGGGAGTTGAAATCGAAAGATATAATCCTAATAAATTTAATAAAAATACTATTTTAAAACTAAAAGAAAAAATCGGTTTAAAACAAAATGATGTTATCTTATTATATGTGGGTCGTTTAGGTTATGAAAAAAATATTCAATATTTAATTAATAATCATGCAAATATCGTTAAAAAAAATCCTAATTGTAAATTAGTAATTGTTGGCGATGGCCCAGAAAAAGAAAAATTAATGAAATTAGTCACTAAAAATAAGATCACTAATAATGTTATTTTTACAGGTAAAGTATCATTAGAAGAAGTAGGTCTTTATTACCAATTAGGAGATATTTTTGTTACCGCTTCCTTAGCTGAAACCCAAGGCTTAACCGTCTTAGAAGCCCTAGCTGCTTATTTACCTTGTGTTGTTATTAAAGATGATAGCTATAAGGATGCTATTATTGATGGTATAAATGGGTTTATGTTTAAAAATAAAAAAAATTATATTGATATAATAAATGATTTAGTTTCTAATAAAGAAAAAAGATTATTCATGGCTAATGAAGCTGGTGCCAGTAGCCTTAATCATTCTGCAAGTGTTTTTGGAGATCGTGTTTTAAAAGTATACCGGTTAGCCATTGGTGAAAAAAATGTTCCTAAAAACTTTTTAGATAAAATAATGACCATAATAAAAGATGGTTTTCATAATTAGACAATTTTTTTAATTAATTCGACAAAATAAGCTAAATTTAGCTATATCATTTTTAAAAATATTGTTATATAATATTAATACAGCAGTAAAATAAGAAGGAGAAAAATAATGGACAAAATCAAAGTCTTAATGGTAGACGACAATGTTTTATTGATTGGTGCTGTAAAAGAATATTTTAAAGAGAACACGGAAGTAGAAATTACTTTGGAAGCACATGATGGTTTAGAAGGCTTTGAATTAATCCGTGATCAACAAGAAAATTATGATGTAATTTTGTTAGATTTAATAATGCCTAATAAAGATGGACTATATGTTTTAGAACAAATGCAAGTACATGGGATCGATAAAAAAGTTATTGTCGAAACCAGTTACAATGCCAGTGAAGTAATTAGAGAAGTTTCTTCATTCGGCGTTAGTTATTTTATTTTAAAACCTTTTGAATTAAAAGACTTAGAAAAAAGAATCAAAGATGTTGTAAATAAACAAGTAGATAACGAAGATATTGATTTCTACTATGGCAACTTACAAGTAGCAATTAGTAAATTGTTACATGATTTAGGAATTCCATCTCATATTAAAGGTTATCAATTTTTAAGAGATGCCGTTTATATGATTTTCGACAATCCTGATATTATTGGTGGCATAACAAAAGAATTATATCCAGAATTAGCTATTAAATATACAACAACGGTATCAAGAGTTGAACGAGCTATTAGACATGCTATTGAAGTTAGCTGGACACGTGGCGACTTACAGCTTATGGAAAACATCTTTGGACATAGTGTTGATATTGACCGCTCTAAACCAACTAATTCAGAATTTATCGTAACAATAGCTGATAAATTAAGGCTAGATTTTCATAAAACAGGTGTAAGGTAAGTCTTTTAAAGACTTTTTTTATTATAAAACAAAGTTGAAAAAAAACAAAAAATATGATATATTTATATAGACATTACAGGAGGATCATAATGAAAGTTGTAAATATATTAAAAAAAAGTTTAATTGTTTTATGTTCAATTTTAATATTTAGTTTAATCATTATAACAATGTTTATAACATCAAACAAAAAATTAGTTACAAAAGATAATCTTACTTTATATGCTAAAAACACAGAAGTTTTAAAATTAAATTTAAAATTCATAATTAAAGAAGATGTTACACTAGAAGAAAAAATAAAAGAATTAGGTAAAAGTGCCGGTATACCCGAAGATATTGTTTTTGACATTTTAAAAAGTAATGAATTAAAAGAATTATTCGGAGAGTTCTTTAGTAAAACTATTGATTATGTTATAAACGGTGGGAAAAGACCAGTTTTAGAAAAACAAACAGTTACCAATATTACGAAAGTAGCAACGGACTCATTAGAAAGACATTTGAATATTGTTTTAGAAAAAGAAACATTAGTCAGATATATTGAAAAATATACAACGGATATAACTTCAATAATTCCTAATCGAAGTGAAATAATAAACAATCAATATTTTGTCTATATGCAAGATATCCTTAAATTTAATACTTTATATTTATATTTTGCTCTTTTAGGATTAATAATATTAACCGGCTTACTTAGTAAATCAGCATATAAACCTTTAAAATACTTAGGCATTTCAATGTTATTAGGAGGACTTATATTTGTTATAATAGGCTCTTGTTATGGACTTATAAACCCTTATATTGTTAAAAATATAATTGATTTAGAACTAGTTAGTTCTTTAGTAAGAAGCATTTTAAATTTATGGTTTAAAATCGGTGTTTTTGTAAGCTTTACAAGTGTTATAATCTTACTTATTTATATAGCAATTACAAGGATTATTAGACATAATAGGAAACTAGATCAAACAATTAGATATAATATCAATGATATTAAGTTATAAGTTCAAAACGGCACTTATACCTTCATCATTCCATCTTTTAATAACAACATTTAAAATGATAAAAGAAGCAACAACCGTTAATAAAGAAGCTATTACTTGTTCTAATAAAGAAGTGGTAGCTTTTTTATAACTTTGACAATTAATATAAAGAAAAGTCAAAGCTAATAAAACGACTAAAATACGATTAAATAAATTTAAGTATTTATCAAATTCTTTAGAAAAAATAGTTGGTTGTTTTAAAATCTCTTGTTTTTCATCATAAACAATAATAATGGAAATAATAACAGATATTATAAATAAGAAAGATGCTAAAATTTGTAGATTTAATAATTCGACTTCTTTTTTCATACTTAATTATATTAGAATGTATAATATAAAATACATATAGTATATTTATATAGGTGGTAACGTGAAAAAGTATCTTTTTATATTAATATTACTATGCGGTTGTAGTAGGGAAGCTGTTAAAACAATTGTCGAAGTCGAGAATAATGTTGTTATCGGTATTAACTATCCTAAGACTAATATTAAAAAGTTAGATAATATTGTTACTAAGTATGTCAACAGTGTCTATAAAGGTTTTAAAGAAGAATATGAGGATATAAATACTTCAACTAGTGAGCTAAATATTGATTATCAATATTGGACAGTTTCTAAGCGTTATATAAATATTATTTTACATATTTTTATTGATAAATCTGATTTAGCACATCCGATTAATGAAATTAAAACATTTGTTTATGATAAAAAAGAAAATCAATTAATAACTTTAAAAGATATAATTAATAAAAACACTTTAAATGAATTAATTCCTTATTTAAAAGAAAGTATTATTAAAAAATATAAGGATTGTTTTTTGGCAGAATCTTTAACAAGCGAGATTATTCCCGATTTTAACAATTATGAATATTTTACAATTGATAGCGATAATTTGGTTTTGTATTTTGAACCTTATAAGATTACCAGTGGTAATTGTAATGTTATAAGTATCGATATACCTTTGAAAAAAATCGGTTTAGAGTTTGAAAAAGAAGCTTTTAACGAGGAATATGTTATTAATAATGTTAAGACAATAGATCCATATAAAAAGGTTATAGCTATCACTTTTGACGATGGGCCAAGTAAATATACTAAGGATATTGTTGAGCTGTTTAAACATTATAAAGGTAATGCCACTTTCTTTGTTTTAGGAAATAAAGTTAAAATATATGATGAAACTTTAAAAAAAGCTATTAGTTTAGGCAATGAAATAGGAAATCATTCTTATAATCATAAATGGTTAACGAGGCTTGATGTTGACGAATTTAAATTACAAATAGATAAAACCCAAAACATAATTAAACAAACAACTGGATATCAAGCACGTTTATTAAGACCTACGTATGGATCGGTAAATAAAAAGATAAGAAACAATACCGATTTAAAAATTATTTTATGGGATGTTGATAGTAATGATTGGAAAATAAAAGATAGTAAAAAAATAGCTAAACGTGTTTTAAACGATGCCGATGATATGGATATTATTTTGTTTCACGATACTTACGAAAGGACTTATAAAGCTTTAAAAATTGTCTTGCCTAAGTTAATAGAAAATGGCTATCAACTTGTTACAGTTAGCCAATTAGAAGAAGTTAAACAGTTTAGAAATAGGTTAAAATAACGAATGTTAGTTTGTAATAAAATAAAAAAATAAAATAAAAAAATATTTTGAAAAAAGACACTTTTAAAAAAGTTCTTTTTTTTAAAACTACAATTTTAAAGTAAAAATAAAATATTAAAATATTAAAAAAAAAGCCTATTTATCTTATAAAATAAGGCATAAACACTTATTTTGGTTAAAAAATTAATTTGAAATTAAACGAAAAAAAATCAATATTTTAAATTTACCTATTTTTAAAAACTAAACTATTGTAATACAAAGGCTAAATACAGTTTGTCAAAAACTTTACCTAAAAAGGTAAAAATATGTTTGACTTTTAATATTTTAAAGACTATAATTGAAATAGAAAGTGGAGGTAAAAAAATGGTCGATTTAGAAGAAAAAGTTTTAGATTTATTAGTTGTTAAAAGAAATGGAAAGAAGGCAGCCTTTAACGGTTCCAAAATAGCCTTAGCCATTAAAAAAGGTTTTGATAGTTTAGTCGATGAAGACGAAGTAAGTAAATATACGGAACATGACGTCAATAAAGTTTACGAAAAAGTTATTAAACAAATTGAAAATAAATATAAAGATGAACAAAAAATTAAAATTGAAGAAATTCAAGATTTAATCGAAGAAGAATTAAAGAAAAATGGTTATCAAGATGTTTATGAAAGCTTTTCAGAATATCGAGAACGAAGAAATTGTTCACGAAAAATGTTTTCTGATGAAAAACAAATGCATAAATTTATTAAAGCCTTAGAAAATTTGGGTTTAAAATCAGCTGCTGATGAAGATACTAAAAGAGAAAATGCTAATGTTGACGGTGATACAGCTATGGGTACAATGCTTCAATATGGAAGTACTGTTTCTAAAGAATTTTCTAAAGCATATTTAATGAAATATAAATTTGCCGAAGCTCATGATAGTGGAGATATTCATATCCATGATATGGACTTTTATCCTATGGGAACAACTACTTGTACCCAAATTGATTTAAATAAATTATTTAAAAATGGCTTTTCAACAGGCCATGGTCATTTAAGACCTCCTAAAGATATTATGTCATTTGGCGCTTTAGCAGCTATTGCTATACAATCAAATCAAAATGATCAACATGGTGGTCAAAGTATTCCTGCTTTTGATTATTATATGGCACAAGGTGTCGTTAATACTTTTAAAAAACAATTTAAACAGACAATTGCTGATTTATTAGATTATAGTGATTTTAATAAATTTATTAATATGGCAAGTGTTGCTAAAGAAATAGATAAATTAGAAAGTATTGAATTTGATATAACAACTTTGTATCATTTTGCTAAAGAAGCAAAAGAAGTAGAAAGACTTTTTGATATGAGTTATGATAAAGCTTTAGCTAAAACTAATCGAATTACTTATCAAGCTATGGAAGCCTTTATTCATAACTTAAATACGATGCATTCCCGAGCTGGAGCTCAAGTACCATTTTCTTCAATTAACTTTGGTACAGATATATCGGCTGAAGGAAGAATGGTTATAAAAAACTATTTATTAGCTGCTGATTCTGGCTTAGGTAAAAATGAAACACCAATTTTCCCTATTTCTATTTTTAAAGTAAAAGAAGGTATTAATTATAATCCGGGCGATCCTAACTATGATTTATTTAAGTTAGCATGTAAGGTATCCGCTAAAAGATTATTCCCTAATTTTTCTTTCTTAGATGTACCTTTTAATAAACAATTTTATAAAGAAGGAGATTACAACACCGAAGTGGCTTATATGGGCTGCCGAACAAGAGTTTTAGGCAATGTTGTTGATCCTGATAAAGCGGTTACCGCTGGCCGTGGTAATTTATCATTTACCTCGGTTAACTTACCACGTATCGGTATTAAACATGGTATTGTAACAAATGAAAAAACTGATTTACAAGGTTTTTATCAAGAACTAGAAGAAAAAATGGACTTAGTACGCGATCAATTATTAGAAAGATTTGAATATCAATGTAATAAAAGAGTTTATAATTTTCCTTTCTTATTAGGAGCTGGTGTCTGGATTGATTCAGAAAAATTAAAACCAACTGATAAATTAAGAAAAATATATAAACATGGCACTTTAAGTATCGGTTTTATTGGCTTAGCTGAATGTATGAAAGCTTTAGTTGGAATGCATCATGGTGAAGATGAAAAAACAAATAAATTAGCTTACGAAATTATTACCTTTATGCGTAACAAATGCGATGAATATAGCCAAAAGTACAATTTGAATTTTACTTTATTAGCTACACCAGCTGAAGGCTTATCAGGTCGTTTTGTGTCAATTGATAAAGCTATTTATGGTAAAATTAAAGGGGTAACGGATCGTGATTATTATACAAATTCTTTCCATGTCCCTGTTTATTATAAAACTTCAATTGCTCATAAAATCCATGTTGAAGCACCATATCACGCTTTAACCAATGCCGGTCATATTTCATATATTGAATTAGATGGAGATACAACTAATAATGTTGAAGCCTTCGAAAAAATTGTAAGAATTATGAAAGAAGAAGGAATTGGCTACGGAGCTATTAATCATCCCGTAGATCGTGATCCTGTATGCGGTTTTACAGGCGTAATTGGTGATGTATGTCCTGGATGTGGTCGTGTTGAAGATGAAGTAAAATTTGAAAGAATAAGACGAATTACAGGTTACTTAGTTGGAACTGTTGATCGATTTAATAATGGTAAAAAAGCTGAAGAAAAAGATCGTGTAAAACACAGCTTATGAAAATAAGATTAGCACAATCTTTAGAAAGTGATAGTATAGTTGATGGGCAAGGGGTTAGAACCGTTATTTGGACACAAGGATGCCGTCATAATTGTAAAGGCTGTCATAACCCGTTAACCCATAGTTTTACTAGCGGCTTTCTTATTGATATTGAAGAAATAAAAAAAGAAATTGCCAATTTAAAAATCCAAGACGGTATTACTTTTTCTGGTGGCGATCCAATGTGTCAACCATTACCTTGTTTAGAAATAGCTAAATATTGTAAACAATTAGGTTTAAATATTTGGTGTTATACAGGATATACTTTTGAACAACTACTTGAAATGGATACCGCAAAAGAGTTTCTTAAATATATTGATGTTTTAGTCGATAGTAAATTTATTTTAGAACAAAGAAGTTTAGATTTAAAATTCAAAGGTTCTAGAAATCAAAGAATTATTGATGTTAAAAAAAGTTTAGAGAACAAACAAGTTATTTTAATTACTAAGTATGATAAAGAAGTAATTAAAGAAGTTAAAAAAGAAATATATATATAAAAGGAGCATCAATTTGATGTTCCTTTTAATTTACTAATGGCCGTCATGACAGCTATTTTACCATATTGATAAGTTAAAGAACCTTGCATATAAGCTATATAAGGTGGTCTAATTGGGCCATCACAACTTAACTCAATTGAAGAACCTTGGGTAAAACTTCCTGAAGCCATCACAATTTTATCTTGATAACCCGGCATATTTGAAGGTTCAATTGTTACATAAGAATCAATAGCTGAAGCATTTTGAATACCTTGACAATAATTTATTAATTTATCAGGATTATTGAAGGTAATATTTTGAACAATATCAACGCGTTTGTCATTATACTTTGGTTCAACTTCATAACCCAAATTTTCTAAAGATCGACTAGCTAAAATAGCTGTTTTTAAACTACTAGCTACAACACTTGGCGCTAAAAATAAACCTTGTAAAAAACTTTTATTAATACCTAAACTAGGGCCCACTTCTTTACCTTCACCAGGTACAGTAAGCCTTTGAGCAGCTAAAGTAATTAACTCTTTTTTACCAGCAATATAAGCTCCATTAGGAGCAATGCCACCACCCAAATTTTTAATTAAAGAACCAACAATAATATCAGCCCCAACCTCTAACGGTTCCATAGTATTAACAAATTCACAATAACAATTATCAACCATAATAATAACTTCTTGATCAATTTCTCTTATTTTTTCAATCACTTTTTTTAATTTATCTAAAGATAAACTTTTTCTAGTTGAATATCCTTTTGACCTTTGAATTTCAATTAATTTCACTTTATTATTTTTTATATAATTAGTTATTTTAGGAATATCAAAATCATCATTAATTAAATCAATTTGATCATATTTAATATTATAACTTTTTAAAGAACTATTATTATCACTTAAACCAATAACCTCATCTAAAGTATCGTAGGGTTTCCCAGAAATACTAAGCATTAAATCATTAGGCCTTAAAAAAGCAAATAAACTAACACATAAAGCATGTGTACCAGATATAAATTGACTTCTAACTAAACAATCCTCAGCCTTTAAAACATCACTAAAAACGTCTTCAATAGCATCCCTACCCATATCACCATATCCATATCCCGTTGTCGCATTAAAATGAGCTTCACTTATATTATGGTCGTGGAAAGCTTTTAAAACTTTTAAACTATTGAATTCACAAATAGCCTCAACTTCCTTAAATTGATTACTTACTTCATTTTCAGCTTTTAAAACAATATCACTAATTTCTTTATCGATTCCTAATGTTTCATACATGATATAATCCTCCATCAACTCTTACAACTTCATTATTTATATAATCATTCGTTGATAAAAATAAAATAACTTCAGCTATTTCAACACTAGTTCCAAAACGCTTTATAAATATTTTGTTGGTTTCTTCCTTTTTAAAAGTAGCCTCTAAATCTTTATTCATTGGTGTATCAACCCAACCTGGCGCTACACAATTAACAGTAATATAAGGTGCTAACTCTAAACTAAAATTATGAGTTAAAGAAATAACCCCTGCCTTAGCCGCATCATAATCAGCACTCATAGGATAATAAGTATCAATACCATTAGTAGAAGCAACATTAATTATTTTACCTTTTTTTTCTTTTAACATTTCCTTACTAACATATTTACTTACTAAAAAAGTACCAATTAAATTAACATCAATTACTTTTTTAAAATCAATTAAAGTTTTATATAATAAATTATCATCTAAAGCAATACCTGCATTGTTAACTAAAACATCAATTTTATGAAATTTAGCAATGGTTAATTTAACCATCTTTATAACATCTTCTTCGTCAGAAATATCCGCTTTAATAGTTAAAACATCAATATTATAATCTTTAATAAGTTTTTTTTCTAAATGTTTAGCTTTTTCTTCATGATGTGCATAATTCAAAACAACATTATATCCTGACTTTGCAAATAAAATACTACAAGCTTCACCAATACCCGATGTAGCACCAGTTATCAAGACTGTATTCATAAAATCACTTCTTTCCTTATCTATTTTACCATATTTTATTAGAAAAAAACATATAATTAAATAGGTGATATTTTGTCGAAAAGTTATATATTATTATTATTTTTAATTGGTTTATTTACTTTAGGAATAGTTAAAGCTAACACTTTACCACTACTAAATAAAGTTATTTATATTGATCCTGGACATGGAGGTATCGATCCAGGTGCTATTTATAAAGACTTAAAAGAAGCTGACCTTAATTTAAAAATAAGCCTTAAATTACAAGAAACCTTAGAAAAAAACGGAGCAACCGTCTATTTGACAAGGTATGGTGATTATGACTTAGCTGTTAATAATGCTTTACAAAGAAAAAGAAGTGATTTATCTAGACGAGCTAATATAATAAATAAATCCCAAGCTGATATGTATTTATCAATTCATTTAAATGCTGACATTTCAACTTCTTGGTTTGGAGCTCAAGTATTTTACGACAACGTAAACAATCAAAATGCTATTATTGCTAATTATTTACAAAAAGAATTAAGTAACAAACTAAATACTAAAAGAAAAGATAAAAAAATATTAGATCAATATATGTATAAAAGGATAAAAGTAAAAGGGGTTTTAATTGAAGCTGGATTTATAAGCAACGCTAATGAAAGATATTTATTAAAACAGGATAAGTATCAATTAAAATTGGCTAATACAATAAAAGACGGGATAATTAATTATTTTAGTAATTGTTAACTTTACACATTTTGATAATTTAAAATGTGTTTTTAGTTGTAAAAGCAATTAAAAAATGGTATTATTAATATAAGAGGTGAACTAGTTATGAATGATAATTATAACTATACAGAATATAATGATGAAAAAAATCAGATTCCGTGGAAAAAAATATTTTTAACCCTTTTAAGTTTAACAATTATTTTTATACTTGTTTTCTTTACCTTAAGAATGTGCTCAAAGAATAATTTAAACGATAAATTATTAAAAGTAGGTAAAAATTATTATGAAAAAAATTCTAATGAATTACCAAGTCAAATAGGTGAATGTAAAAAAATCAATGTCAAAGAATTAAATGACAAAAAAATAATTAACAATACTAAAGATTATAACACTTGTGATTTAGAAAAAACTTATGTTAATGTTTGTTATTTAGAAAGTAAAGATTATCATTATAACGCCGTTTTAGAATGTAGTAATGATAAAACTAAATATACAATGTGGAAAGATGGGAAAAACGAAGATTTAATTAAAGATAAATCAGATGTTAGATTTCAATTTATAGCTCAAGAATTAAAACTTGGCACAAAACATTATTATCCAAGTGATAAAACTCAAAAAGAAGAAATAAAAGAATACTATACAACTTCTCCAAAAGAAGAATATCTTAATAAAGAAGATGAAACAATCGGTTATAAATGGTACATGACAACTAACGAAAACAATTATTATGAAAGTGGTAAATATGCATCAATTCAACCAAACAATTTCCCTAATAAGGGAGAAAGTAAAGTTGTAACAAATTACACAATTACTAAACCACAAACAGCTAGCTATCGAACAATAAGTGATACAACTTTATATCGAAGCCAGAAAGTTGCCAAACCATTTCTTTATTTTTGTTCATCAAAAACCCAACCACACCAAATGAGCGGACCAACTCCTTGTGCTTTAAGAGATGATAGTTATACCGTATTTGTTAATATGAACTATACATGTAATAGCAAAGATGAAGTTAAAAAAGATACTATTTGTACAGATTTCACTTCATGGAGTGAAGATAAATGTACAAGCTCAACCTTAAACGGTATTAAATGTGAACAAAGTCAAGGCTATATTTATAATGATACAATGTGGAAATGGTATAAAACAACTAAAGTAAATCGTTATTATCCAAGTAAAAATACCGATGCTACTAAAGAAAATACTTATTATGTTGAAAGCCCTACAATAGGAGCTATTAAAGATGAAACAACTAAAGCTAGTGTAGCTAAATATTATAAATTAACTCCAGATGAAACCAATAGTAATTATGAAGAATGGGTTAATATTAATAATGATTATTTAGATGAAAAACAATTAATAGAAGAATTTAATAAATTAAAGTATGATGTTAAAAGTTTAAGTGATATTAATAAAATTAATACAATAAGATATCAATTCAAACTACAATATCGGAATATAGAAGAATAGGAGATATATATGACAAAAGAAGAAATATTAACACAATTACGCCAATTACAAAGTAAGATTCCCGTAAACATTTCAGAAACAAAACGTGGTGTTAACGAAATAGAAGAAATAACAGCCATTATTGAAAACAAAAGAGAATATGAAGCACAATTAGAAGCATTAAATGAAAAGTTAAATGATGATTCTAATTATGAAGCTAATAACTATTTAAAAGCTGGAAATAAATTATTTGATATTCAATCTCAAATCAATAAAATTAATGAAGATGAAATAGATAATCAATCTAATATTTATGACTATAATTATCGTTTAGGAATCATTAATAGCGAAGTTGATGCTAGTAATTATTTGATTTCTGAAGGTAATAAAGAACTAGAAGAATTAAATAAAATACAACAAAATTTTCCTAATTTAAAACAAAATAAACAATATGAAGAACAAATAGCTAGAACAAAAAAAGCTATAGAAGATATCAAAACATATTCTGACATTTTAAAACAAGAAAAAGATATAATAAGTGTCTATTTAGAAACGGCTAATACCCATATTAAAGCCTTATCAAATCGTAAAGAAAGATATAATCAACTAATGTCTAACTTGGAAAATAATTCAATAGGAATTGATATCGTTAAAAAAAATCAAGATTTTCTTAAAAGAGATGAATTACAAAGATTTATTAGTGCTTTCGATGCTCGTAATACTTATTTGAACTTTGATTTTTCTAAAGAATTAACTAATATTATTAAAGAATTCAAAGAAGATAATATCAGTCAAGAAGATATTGTAAGAAGATTAAAAGCCTGCCGTAATGATTTAGACCAAGTTAAAAATGATCAAAACCAAGTTAAAAATGATCAA
>JAVXGE010000003.1:3204-4419 GCA_036657555.1 Bacilli bacterium | reverse complement strand
ACCAAGTTAAAAATGATCAAAACCAAGTTAAAAATGATCAAGAACTAAGCGAGAATAAAGCTTTACAAATTTCATGTAATGAACAAGTTGATAAATTAAAAACTAAATTAGCTAATAATGAAAACTATACAAGAGCCCTTATTGTTTCAGAAAAATTAGGTCAAGACATCATCAATATAGAAAACAAAATAGCCGGTATTGATGCATCTTTAGCTTATGATAATTCTATTATCACTAAATACGATAATAATATATTAGCTATTGAACAAAATATTGATGAAGAAAATCAAAACATTAGTGATTTAGAACAAAGTAATATTAAACTTAATATTCATTTACACACTTTAGGAAATAGTGCTAAAACAGCTAATGTTATAAAAGAAATAAAACAAAATAATAAAGCCATAGACAATAGTCACAAAAACATTGAAAAACTAAATAAAGAACTTGTTTTATTTGAAACTAGTATTAAAAGGATAAAAGAAAAAGATAAAGTAACTTTAGCTAAACGCGTTCGTTATGAAAATGTTTTAGATGGTAATAAAGCAACATTATCAGATCGATCAACTATAGACTTAAATAAAAAAGAACTTGATAGACAAGAATTAGTAAAATTAGAGCAAGCTATTAGTGCTTTAAAAAATAGAGAAAGTATTTTAGCTTATGATGCCCAATATGAACTTGATAATTTGATTACTAATTTAAGTAAGAACCCAATTATTCCAGTAGAACCAATTGTTCCAGTAGAACCAATTATTCCAGTAGAACCAATTATTCCAGTAGAACCAGAATTATCAAAAGAAGAAAAAAAAGAACCTATTTTAATAGTTGGTTGGAAAAATCTTAGTAATAAAGTTTTAGGAATAATTAAAACTAAAGATTTTCTTAAAAAATTAGGGATTGGTATTTTAGTTACAGTATCAATTGTTTTAGCTGCCAAATTAGCCGGAAACAATTTCAACCCTGTTCAACCAGAATCGTCTGATTTAAATATTGATGATGATAAAGAACTAGGTTATGGTGATTTAGACGTTGAATTTAAGCCAAATTTTGAAGAAAAACCAGTTGTGACTGAAAAACCAATTGTGACTGAAAAACCAGTTGTGACTGAAAAACCAGTTGTGACTGAAAAACCAGTTGTGACTGAAAAACCAGTTGTAACTGAAAAACCAATTGTGACTGAAAAACCAATTGTGACTGAAAAACCAATTGTGA
>JAVXGE010000003.1:0-3104 GCA_036657555.1 Bacilli bacterium | reverse complement strand
ACTGAAAAACCAATTGTGACTGAAAAACCAATTGTGACTGAAAAACCAATTGTGACTGAAAAACCAGTAGAACCAGTTATTCCGGTTATCCCAGTTGAACCAATTATTCCGATTGAACCAATTATTCCAGTTATTCCGATTATTCCGATTGAGCCAATTATTCCAGTTGAACCAGAATTACCAGAAGAAGAAATAATCGATTCGGAATTCGAACCGGTTGATCCGCCAGTTATCGATGAACCATTTATTCAAAATGGCCCAACAATTACGGTAAAACCTGGAGATACTTATTATATGAGTACGCCAGAAGGTAATATAGCTGTTGATAATAGTAATGGCGCAAATTTAACAGGAATTGGTAGTAATGCCAATAGTGATTATACTATTACTGATAGTATAAATCAGGTAGAATATAACGATAATAATTCAATTGATGTAACTTTAAATGGGACACAAACTCAAAGTGAAAGTCAGGTTATTCCTGAAGCATCACAAGAAGTAAAAGATGATTATGCTAAAATTATGGAAGAATTAGGTTTGTCAACAACAAATGAAATAGAGCAATCTAAAACAAGATAAATGAAAGGTAGGAAAGTGTGATATGATTAATAGAATAAATCAATTAATGACGCTTGCAGATGGGAAAAAGTATGCTGTTGTTAAACAAGCTATTTATAAAAATGAAAATTATTATGCGGTGGTAAGAGTTAATGAGGATGAGCAAAGTATTAATGAGGAATATGCTATCTTACATGAACTTATGTATAATGATCAGATGTGTATTGAAAAAGTAGAAGATCCGGAAATGATTAAGTTTATTTCAAAATATTTAGGATTAGATGAAAAGTAGTTAATCTACTTTTTTTCACATATTTTCAACACAAAATACCATTTATATTTTAGGGTATTTGTGTTATAATTAAGACTGGAGTGATAATGTGAAACAAAAAATATTTAAGACGTTAGATGAGCAAGTAAAAATTTTTGAATCAAAAGGTTTGATTATAAATGATTATGATAAAGCTAGCGAAATATTATTTAAAGAAAACTATTTTTTTGTAAATGGATATAGGCATTTATTGATGAAAAATGATCAACCTAACCGGTTTGTCGAAGGAGCAACTTTTGATGAATTATATGCTATTTTTTTATTTGATCGGATGATTAGAAATATAATGTTTAAATATATTCTAATTATTGAAAATAATATTAAGTCGATTATTAGTTATCAGTTATCTAAAAAATATGGTTATAAAGAAAAGGATTATTTGAATCCAAAGAATTTTAAACAGGATAATTTTAAAATTAGTCAAGTTAATGATATTCTTAATAAAATGAAACGACAAATTAGACTTAACAGTAAGCAACATCGCGCTACAATGCATTATATTACTAATTATGGTTATATTCCGTTATGGGTTTCGGTTAAAGTTTTATCTTTTGGAATAATTTCAGAATTATATTCTATTTTAAAAGAGGATGATCAAACGGAAATAGCTAATTTTTATAAGTTAAATGTTTCTACTTTAAATATTTATTTGGCTTTATTATCTAATTATCGTAATTTATGTGCTCATGAGGATATTTTATATGATCACACTACGCAAAGAAGTATTCCTGATAATAAATTTCATGATCGATTAGCTATTGCTAAAGTTGATGAGGAATATATATATGGTAAAAATGATTTATTTGCCGTTATTATTATGATGAAGCAAATGATAAGTGATACGGAATTTAGAGAATTGATGAATGAAATAAGTTATGAAATTGATATTTTAGATGGTAAAATTGAGTCGGTTTCGACGCAAGATATATTAAATAAAATAGGTTTCCCAAATAACTGGCGGGAAATATATAATATAGAATAAGGTGATATAATTGAAAAATAAAATAATTTATATAATTACTATTTTTACTTCATTATTTATAGGAATTGGTGGGACGGTTTTAGTTATTAATGTTTTACCAGAAAAACCAAATGAACAAAAGGTTATTCAAGAAGTTAATATAACTGAAACAAATACTATTAAAGAATCTGTTAAGAAAGTATATGATTCGGTCGTGACAGTTCAAAGTTATTCGGATAGTTTATCAGCTATAGGAACAGGTTTTGTTTATAAAATTGATGATAAATATGGGTATATTTTAACAAATAATCATGTTATTAGTGATGCTAAAACAATAAAGATTAATAATACGCATGATGAATTAGTTGATGCAACCGTTTTGGGTAGTGATGAATTTGCTGATTTAGCTGTTTTAAGAATTGATAAAAAATATGCTATTCAAGTTGCATCTTTTGGTGATAGCACTAAATTAGAAATAGGTGATACTGTATTTACGGTTGGGACACCGATTTCTTTAAGCTATAAAGGTTCGGTTACAAAAGGTATTATTTCAGGAACAAATCGAACTGTTTCGGTGGATTTAAAAAATGGTGGCGATTTTATGATGGAAGTTTTACAAACTAATGCTGCTATTAATCCCGGTAATAGTGGTGGTCCGCTTGTTAATATTAATGGAGAAGTTGTTGGAATTAACACTTTAAAATTAGTGCAAGATGAAATTGAAGGTATGGGTTTTTCAATACCTATTGAAATGGCCACTTCGGTTTTAGACCGTTTAGAAAAAGGGGAAAAGATCAAAAGACCATTAATTGGAATTGCTTCGGTTAATACAACGGATCCATATGCTTTATATCGAAATAATATTTATTTAGATAAGGATTATGAAGTTGGAATTGTTGTTGCTCAAGTTGAAGATAATTCAACAGCTTCCCAAGCAGGTTTTAAAAAAGGTGATGTCATTTTAAAAATAAATGATATTGTTATAAAAGATACAGCCCATTTTAGATATGTTTTATATAAATATAGTGTTGGCGATACTATCAAAATAGAATATGAACGAAATGGTGAAACAAAAACAGTTGATGTTAAATTAAATAATAGTATTTAAACGGCTTTTTATTGTATGTTTTTATAGTGTTAAATTAATTAAAATGTTAGTTTAAATAAAAGAATGAAATTTTTATATTTCATTCTTTTTGTTTAACAACAAATACAACCATTAATTTGACAATTAACAACATTTAATTTTTGTTT
>JAVXGE010000002.1:0-29479 GCA_036657555.1 Bacilli bacterium | reverse complement strand
AAATTAATCATTTGTTTTGACATTTTGTATAAAAGGTGCTATTATTAAATAAGAGAAATATTATATTTATAGGAGGATTTATGAAAAAGAAATATTTTGGTTTATTTATTATATGTTTAATGTTAATTCCTGTTTTTAATGTTAAAGCTTTTGGAAATGATAGCATTAATATTGACAATGAGGTTCATGTCAATAAAGATATTAATGGCAGTGCTATTTTAGCTGGCAATAATGTTAATTATGATAAAAATATTGCTGGGATTGGATTAATGCTTGGAAATAATATTAATTATAAAGGGCAAATGGAATATGCTTTTTTAGCCGGTAATAATTTAAATATAACCGGTAAAGTTAGTAAAGATGGTTTTGTGGTTGGCAATATTATTAATTTTGAGAAAGATTTTAAAATTGATAGAGATTTATTTGTTTTTGGAGACACAGTTACTTTAAAAGGTAATATAACTAGAGATGTAATTATATATGCCGAAAACGTTATTATTAGTGATGTTAATATAACGGGAAATGTTAAATTAATTGCTAATAAAATTGAAGTTAAAGAAGATGCTAAAATTAATGGTTCTTTTAGTTATAATAAAGATGCTAAAGTTAATATTATGGCTACAATAACTAATACTATTTTATTAGATGAAGCTTATAAAACAGTAACCTTTAAAGAAAAAGCTTATAATTTATTAATGTCATATAGTGGAATGCTCGTTATATTTGTTTTCTTAGCTTTAGTTGTACCAGCTTTATTTAAAAGAATTGAAAAGAAAACTGAAAAATTATCCCTTTTAAAGATTTTTGCAATGACTGGATTTGGAGCTTTAGGATTAATAGTAATGCCCATTATTTTTGTCCTATTGTGTTCTTTAATTTTTGGAATTTCGTTAGCTTTACTATTATTAGTATTATATATTATTGTTATTTGTTTATCTTCATTATTTACAGGCTACTTACTGGGTTTAATTATTTGGAGAAAATTTATTAAGAAAGATATTAATACTTTATTAGTTGGTTTAATAGGTATTACTTTACTTACTATTTTAACTCTTATTCCTTATGTTGGTAGTGTGTTTACTTTATTTAGCTTGTTAATTGGGGTAGGAATTGTCGGTTATTTATTTAAAAAAGACTAACTATTGTTAGTTTTTTTAACCAATTATTATTAGATTCATATACTGTTATTGAGGTGTTTAATAATGTATAGAGTATATCAAGTTCAAAACGGTGATACTATAGAAAGTATAGCCAAAAAGGTCGATATGAGTGTTAAAGAATTAACTGATTTAAATGGTTTAACTAATACAGTTACAGTTGGTCAGTTACTAGTAATTCCTAATAAAGATACGGTTTTTGATGTTTATAAAGTTGTTGTTGGCGATAATTTATATGAAATAGCCAAAAAATTTAATGTTAGTTTAGTTGATTTAGTTAAATTAAATGGTTTAAACAAGGATGATTATATTTATGCTGGTCAAGAAATACTAGTACCACGAAAAGGTGTCTTTATTTATATAACTAATAATGAAGAAACTTTAAAAAGTGTTGCTTTAAAACTTGGTGTTAATGAAACTGATTTAATTGCTCAAAATCAAACATTATACTTACTTCCTGATCAATTAATTATTCATAGATAGAGTTTTTTGTTTAAAACTCTTTTTTTTTATGAATAAGTATTGTATAATTGAAGTGGAGATGATAAAAATGAAAAAGATATTATTAGGATTTATAACTTTATTATGTATAACTGGTTGTAGTAAACTTACAACTTATACTAATTTAGGATATACTGATTTTGAAACTAAAATAAATAATAAGGAATCTTTTGTATTAGTAATAGGATCTAAAACGTGTAGTGCTTGTTCTAAATACAAAACGGTTATGGAAGATGTTATTAAAGATAAACAAGTTGAAATATTTGATATTGATTTAGCTAGCTTATCAGAAGAAGAATATGCTAAGTTATATAGTAAATTTGTTGTAACATCAACACCAACAACTATTTTTATTGTTGATGGTCAGGAGAAAACAACGTATGACCGTCTTATTGGTGCAGGTAGTTATAGTGATATAATTAAAGCTTTAAACAAATATGGTTATGGTGTTTAATGATGAATAATATTATTGAAATGTATGGCGATGATTTAACAATTAAAGAATATATAACAAATCCTTCAATTGCTCGAGATGAAGAAATTAAAAGGATGATGGTTGTTCTACTGACACCGGAAAAATCAGCTTTATTAGTTGGTAAACCTGGTATTGGTAAAACAGCTATTGTTGAAGGTTTAGCTTATTTAATTCAAAGGAAACAAGTTCCTAATGCTTTGATGGATTACCGTATTATTAGAATAAACTCAAGCTCTTTATTGGGCAAGGTCGTAGTTGATGGTCGAGAAGTCTTAGCAATTACACAATTAATTCAAGAATTAAAAAGTATGACTAAAACCATTTTATTTATTGATGAAATTCATACTTTAATTGGTTCTAAAGCAGATGGACCCATGGATTTAGCTAATATGTTAAAAGCTGCATTGGATCGTGGCGATATAAAATTAATTGGAGCAACCACTTCTATTGAATACGAAACTTATATTTTAAGGGATAGAGCTTTTTTAAGGAGATTTGAAAAAATTGATATTTTAGAGCCTAGCGAAGAAGTAACGGTTAAAATATTAATGGGAACGATTCCTAAAATTGAAAAGCAAACGGGCGTTAAAATGAAATATAATAATTATGTTTTAGAATTATTAGTTAAAGCTATTGTTAGTGCAACAAGTGAATTTAAAAGAGTCTATGGCTTAGCAGCTATGTATCCAGATGTTGCCTTATCGGTTTTAGCACAAGCTTTTTCAACGGCTTTATATGAAAATAAAACACAAGTTGATGTTGTTGATTTTTACAGTGCTATTAAAGCCAGTCGTAAAATTTATCCAGATAGTATTATTAAAGAATTAAATAATTTTCGTTTAACTTTTGCTGACTTATGTAAAGAAGAAAATGTTGTTTTGCCAGTGGTTACTATTGATGATTTAGCAAAGGAACAAACGGAAGTATGATAAATATTGTTTTATATGAACCAGAAATACCACAAAATACAGGTAATATTATGAGAACCTGCGTTGCAACCGGGTCTAAACTGCATTTAATTGAACCGTTGGGCTTTAAAATGGATGATAAAACAGTTAGAAGATGTGGTGTTAACTATGTTGATGATTGTGATTATACTATTTATAAATCTTGGGAAGAATTTGAATCTTTAAATAAAGGAACTTATTTTTTTACAACTAGATATGGCCATAAACCACATAGTGATTTTAATTATAAAGATGAAAATATATATTTAATCTTTGGTAAAGAAAGTACGGGCATACCTAAAGAAATACTTAAAAAACATTTGGATAATTGTATGCGTATTCCAATGACTAATAAAACACGGGCTTTGAATTTATCTAATTGTGTAGCCCTTGTTTTATATGAAGCTTTACGGCAAAATAATTATTTTTCTTTGTTAAGAGATGAGCCTTTTAAAGGTCAAGATTATTTAGAAAAATAAAAGTATTGTAAAAGTTCTAAAATAATGCTAAAATGTATATATAAGAATAGGAGGGAAATTATGGATTTTATAAGTGACAATTATATTTGGTTTATTATTGGTGGGGTTGTTATTATAATGGCAATTATTGGTTATTTTGCTGAGAAAACGGATTTTGGTCGTAAGGGTGAAAAACCAGTTAAGGAACCAAAGGTTAAAAAAGAAAAAATTGTTAAAGAACCTGAGCATCTTCAAGTTGATGCTAAAGGAATTGCAGAACTTAGTAAATCAATTACTGAACAAATGCAAGATAAGATTACTGATAATAATATCAATGCTGCTGTTACAGATGATTTATACGCACCTTTAACGGAAGAAATTAAACCAGTTGGATTAGAAGCAGTTAGTGAAGATTTGATGCAACCTTTAACTGCTGATGTGCCAGTTATTGATACTGTTAAATCAGTAGATGTTTTAGACGATTTAAATCAACCATTATATCAAGAAACGGCAACATCAATTGAACAACCAGTTATAGTTGAACAACCAATTGAACAACCAGTTATAGTTGAACAACCAATTGAACAACCGGTTATAATTGATCAACCAGTTATTGAACCAGTCAATTTAGATAACTTACAAACACCAAATGTTGAATTAACTAATATTGAACCAACAACTTTAATTAATCCTTTAGAAGAAAACAAAGAAAATAATATACCAGTTGTTGATGAAGAAGAAGATATTTGGAAATTTTAGATTGCTTAATGCAATCTTTTTTTCATAAAAAAAACTCTAATTATTAGAATTTTCTTGCATTATTTTTAATATTTTATCAAAATTGTCATCTTTAGCTATAATATTTTTATGTTTTTCTTTACATTCTTTGCATATATATATAATTTTATAAGTATCTTTAAACTTTTCAATATCGACGGGTTCTAATAAGCCTAAACAAGTATTTTTCCTATCGCCAGGTAAAATATCAACATGTTTTGAATATAGACAATAAGGGCAATGATCACGAGCTGTATAATTAAGTTTAGAAACTTTTTCGCCACAATTTTCACATATAAAATTTTCATCAAGCATATTAAATCTTTTCATAAATTCACCAATTATATTGTTACATTTAATATTAATATTGTCAATATTAAATAGTAATTATTAATATAGTGGTAAAAGGTGTCTTTTTTATAGTTTTAAAAATAAAATTAAATAGGTGAAGTTTATGACAAGATTTTTTTTCTTTCTAATAGGGTTTGGATTAACTTTGATTGGATGGGTTTATATAATAAGTTATCTTAATTTAACAACTATAGGGTATAATTTTTTAGAATATGTTAATTTTATAAGTGGACAGTTAGAATGCTGGATGGCTATTATCGGTTTAGTTATTATTTTTATAAGTATTCCAAAGGAGGGAAAAAATGAATTATATTTACGATATTTTAATAAATTATAATAATAATTTATATGATATTTATGACTGGAATAAGGAAGATACAATTATTCATATTCGAAAGATACCAGTTTTTAAGTTGGATACTAATATTTTACTTAATTTAGTTGAAAATAAAGTAAAGGTGGATAAGGATTTTTTAATTAAAATATTTAATAAAACTGAAATGTTTAAAAAAAACAAAGTGGCTGTTTTAGAATATTGTTTTTTAGCAACTGATTTAGAAGAAGTTATTGCTTTTAAATTGGATAAGGATGGTTGTATAATAGCTTATAGTAAGCTTTTAGTTGAAGAAGAAATAGAAGTTTTAGAATATGGTCAGAGTATGAATAAATATGATTTAAAATATGATGTTGTTAAGAAGCTTAAACCAAATTATTTTAAAACAAGAAAAGAATTAGTAATTAGAAATTATATAATTAAACAAATAAAAGAAACAATTAAAAATAACGATGTTGATAAGTTAAAATATTTATATTTTGATTGTTTTAAGAAAAATATAAAAAAGGATAATTTAATTCATAATATCTATAAAGATTTAGAAGATAATTGGGATAATGTTTATCTTAAGGTTTTTGATTTTTTCAAAATGACAACTAGTAAAAGATGAGAATAAATAATATTGATTATGTTATTTTAAATTATTTTAATATTTTAACAAATGATTATATTTTATTTACAATTGATGATGGGGATCCTTTAATATTTTTAGCTAAAGTTGTATATAAAGCTAAAAAAATTGATTTTGATAACCCTGATTTAAAAGATAAAGAAGCTTTGAAGGATTTAATAAAAAAGTTTTTAAACAACGATAAAATATTGTATAAACGGTTAGAAACTGATCAATTAAAAGCTAATAAAATTGATATTAAAGGTTGTCAAAAAATACAATTAACAAATAAAATATATGATGATTTTACAACTGGATTTAATTTAAAAAAAAGTTTTAAAAAGTCTTCTAATATATTAGCGATGCTTTTAATTATAATATTTCTTATTATATTATATATAGGATATTTTATTTAAAGAATAGATTTTTCTATTTTTTTTTGTTATAATGTTGGTAATGGGGGTAGTAATATGGACTATGTTGTTAATATTTCGGAATTTCAAGGACCACTTGATTTACTACTTCATTTAATTAAGCAATCATCACTTGCTATTAGTGATATTAAAATAGAAGATATAACAAAACAATATTTAGATTATATTAAAAAAATGGAAAATATGAATCTTAATATTGCTAGTTCTTATTTGGTTATGGCGGCTGAATTGATTGAAATGAAGGCTTCTTTATTGTTTCCTAAGCCATTAATTATTGATGAATATGAAGAAGATCCTAAAGATAGATTGATTAAAAGATTAATTGAATATCAAAATTATAAAGAGATAACAAGTAAATTTCATGATTTAGAAATTGATCGAAAACAATATTTTACTAAAGAACCAAGTGAGTTTGATGATTATGAAGTGGGAAGTAATTTACCTTTGGATATTAATTTAAGTGATTTATTGGCTTCTTTTGAAAAGTTTTTAAATAGGGTTGAAGATAATAAACCAATAAATACTAAGATAACGACAAAGGAATATTCAATTAATATTAGAAGTAAGGAAATAAAGGATATAATTAAGAAAAAGAAAAAAGTTATATTTACAGAATTATTTGAAATTAAAACTAAAAGTTATGTTATTATTACTTTTTTATCTATTTTATCATTAGCTAAAAATAATGAAATAAAATTAGAACAGGATACTAATTTTGGCGATATATTACTTTGTGAGGTGGAATAATGAATTTAAAAGCTGTTTTAGAAGGTTTACTATTTGTAGTAGGAGATGAAGGTTTAACTTTAGAGGAGTTAAAAACCATTTTAGAACTTGATGATGATAAATTAAAAGAAACAATTACTTTGTTAGAAAAAGATTATATTAGTTTAGATAGAGGGATTGAAATAGCTAATCTAGGGAATCGTTTAAAGTTGGTTACTAAAAAAGAACATAAAGAATATTATCAAAAATTGTCGACTTTAAATAATGATAATACTTTAAGCGAACAATGCTTGGAAACGTTAGCTATTGTTGCTTACAATCAACCGGTTACACGTAGTGTTGTTGATGAAATAAGGGGTATTAGTAGTTCGCATATGTTACGTAAATTGGTTTTTAAAAATTTAATTTGTGAAGTTGGACGTAGTGAGACTGCAGGTCGTCCTATTTTATATGGAACAACAACTTTATTTTTAGATTATTTTGGTCTTGAAACAATAACTCAATTACCAACAATAAACATTTTAAAGGATGATACAATAACGGAATTGTATGATTCAAAATATAATGAAGAAGATAAAATAATTTCATAAAATAAAAAAGAATGATATAACCTTAGTTTTGTATTAACAATTACAAAATTCGGGTTTATTCTAATTTTATAAAATGTAGGCATCAAATTAATGAAATTATGCTATAATTAATACACATGCAAGAGTGGCGGAACAGGTAGACGCGAAGGTCTCAAACACCTTTAACCTCTGGTTGTGTGGGTTCGATTCCCATCTCTTGCACCAATTTTTGTTGAAATATAAGTGTTAATGAATGCCTTTAATAAATTAGGTGGAGAAATTTTCTCCACCTATATAATTTTAGGAAAATTGTAGAAAATGTAAACAAGCTAAAAGGGTTGTAGTTTGGTAGAGCAAATTATGTTAAATCAAACGATGTAAAAAAGAAAATACCCCTAATCAAGTAAACCGTTATAGATATATTTATTTAAGTGGAATTGAACTAAATAAATTTACAAACGAGAAGAAATATGATATATTTATTAAGCAGTACTTTACTATTTATGAAAGGAAATATAAAATGGAAAATAAAGAAGCCGTAAATAGATTAAGAAGTATGATGTTATTACAAAATAAATTAAAGTTACTACAACAAGAAACTGTTAAAACAAAAGAATTGTTGTCTAAATTAGAAGAAGATTGTATACATGAAATAGCTATTTATTTTGGCGATTTAACTACTAATGGTAAGAAAATGTTTGAACAATATGTTTGTCCAATATGTGGGTTATATGTTGCTAAAAGTGGCGAAATAGATTGTTTTCCTTTTAAAGAATCTAATATTATAGATTTTAGTAATCATCCGCAAAAAGGAGAAATTATTAATAATGGTTTTTTATTAACTGAAGAAATTCGAAAGTCTTTGATAAATGATGGCATCGATGAAACATTAAATAAAGTATATGTTAAAAGAAAAGTGTTTTAACATTTTATTTTGCCCTATAGCCAAGCGGTAAGGCAACGGACTCTGACTCCGTGATCATTAGTTCGAATCTAATTAGGGCAGCCAATTAAAAGTAAAAGTCGTAAGACTTTTTTGTTTTAGCCATTGTATTATTAATAAAAATATTATATAATTGTCATAGGATAAAGAGGGGTTATATGATATTAAGAAAACCATATGCATTTTTTATTAAACATTTTAAACTAATACATGTTATATTAGCTGTTTTAGCGTGTTATAGTGTTTATCGAACGAAAATAATTTTAGATTTTTTTAATACTTATGTTTCATCAATTATGAGTGTAGCTGGTCAGGATTTAATTGGAACATTGTTATATGGTATGGTTTATATTACTCCTATTTTTATTATTTTAATAACAGGTTTAGTATTAGGAATAATGATTTTTAAAAAGAAACCTAATTTCTTTTATATAATTAATATTTTGGTTTTTATTTTTGTTGTTGTTATTTTATTTGTTGCTAGCGGTGTTCTTTCCAAGTTAGAAATAGCTTTAGTTGATGTTAGAACTATCCGTTTGGTTAGAGATCTATTGTCGGTTTCTTTTATCTTACAATTACTTTTTGCAATGATTGTTATTGTAAGAGCAACAGGTTTTAATATTAAAAAATTTGATTTTAAAAAAGATTTACACGATTTGAAAATTGAAGATAAAGATCGAGAAGAATTTGAAGTTGAATTAAGTTTTGATATAAATGAGACAAAAAGAAATGTCCGAAAATGGTTAAGAAAAGCTAAGTATGTTTATAAAGAAAATAAGATATTAATACTAAGTATTGCTGGAATTTTGATAATTGGAAGTGGTTTTTTAGTTTATAACAATATTATAAAAAAAGAACCTATTATTAATCAAAATACTTATTTTTATGGTAATAACTTTACAATGAATATAACAAATAGTTATTTAACAAATAAAGATTATAAAAATAAAACTATAAATGATGATTATTATTATCTGGTTTTAAAATTAAAGATAAAAAATAATACTTCTAAAATGGTTAGTTTGGATGTGGCAACGGCTAAAATATTAATTGGTAATTATGTGTATTTGCCGATTACTTCTAAACGAGATGATTTGTTTGATTTTGGCAGTGTTTATGAGGGAGAAACAATCGGCAATGATTATGAAAATAAAACACTTGTGTATGAAATTCCTAAACAAATTATTAAAGAAAACATGATATTTTCTTTTGTTGATAAAACAACATTGAAGACTAATGAAAAGTTTAAAAGAACTAAAGTTATTATTAAATATGAACAATTTAAAGATGAAACAGAAATTAAAGAACATAATTTAACAGAAACAATTGATTTTAAGGATACTGTTTTAGACGGATATAATATAAAAATAAATAGTTATGATATGGCTAAAAGCTATAAATTACAATATAACTTTTGTGTAAATAAAGAATGTTTCCCATCTTATGAAGTTATTAAACCTAATGTAGCTTCAAATTATGATAAAATTTTATTAAAGATAAATGGTTCATTAAATAAAAATGGTAATCTTAAAAATATTTTTGATTTGTATGATTTCATTGATTATTTTGGATATTTAAAGTATGAAATAAATGGTGTATCTAAAATGCAGAATATTAAATTTGAAGAAGTTGTTAGTAAAAAGGCTCATGAAAAAGATATTTATTATATTGAAGTTTTAGAAGAAATCAATAAAGCTGATAAAATATCCTTGATTTTTAAAAATCGTGGCCAAAATAATGAATATATTTTAAAATAATATGTCAATAATGCATTATTTATGATATAATTATAAAATGGAGGTCTAAGATGAGAAAGTGGTTATTAATATGTCTAATATTATTAATGCCAATCGTTAAAGTTGATGCCTTATATTGTCAATATAATGATTTAGCACGTCTAAAGAAAATGGCCGCCAACATAACAACAACTTACGAATATACGGTTAGTGATAAAGCTATTTTTTCAATAACTTTGTTTAATTTACACCCATCATTATATGTTGTTGATACAACAAATAATAAAACTTACAATTATCAAAATAATGAGCTTATTTTAAATAATTATAACGGTGGCCAGACAGTTATTTACAAAGTTTATACTAATCAAAGTGATTGTAGTAAAGAGTTATTAACAACAATTAGAGTCGTTTTACCAACATATAATATTTATTATCAAGATAAAATTTGTGAAGGATTGAATAATTATGAGTTATGCCAAAAGTGGTCCAGTCATAATTTATCTTATAATGATTTCATTAAAAATGTAACGGCTTATAAAGAAAGTTTAAAAGTAGATGTTCCGGATGTTTCAGAACCTGTTACTAAAATAAAAGATAATATTATTAATAAAGTGGTTGCCTTTATTTTAGATTATTATTATTTATTTTTAATAATAGTTATAGCCGGAAGTGGAATAGGTATTATTAAAATAAATAAAAAAGATAATCTGTATAATTAGGAGGTAATGAAGTGAAAGAATCGTTTTGGGGCGCAGCCGTTGTTGGAATTGGCATTGTGTCAATATTCTTTATTTATTTTTTCCAATCGATGACTAATACTGATGAACATAATTATCATTTGTTAAAAGAATCGACGGAAGCAGCAATGCTAGATGCTTTGGATTTAGCGGCTTATAGAGAAAGTGGTGATAAAGATACTATCCGCATTGATCGGGAAAAATTTGTTGAAAATTTTTTAAGACGATTTGCTGAAAGTGCAACATTAGCTAGGACATATAAAATAGAAATATTTGATGTTAATGAGGAACCACCCAAAGTAAGCTTGAAAGTTAGTAGTCTTGAATCATCTAATTTTACAGGTGAAATTATGAATTTTGATATTACTAACAAGATTGATGCCATATTGGAGATGCCAAGTGTTTAAGAATAGGAGAGGGATGAATTTATGAACAATATTTTAGTTTCAATTAAAAAGTTTTTTGCAAATAAAAACACAGTTACAGTTATAGGTATTATTATTATTTTAGGTTTACTTTATTGGGGGTACAATTCAACAATTAAAAAACAAACCCAACCAATTAGAGTACCAGTAGCAACAAAAACAATTCAACCAAGGACTTTAATTACGGATGATATGATTACATATATTAATATTCCTGCAGCCGCAATTAGTAAAAATGTTAGTCGTGCAGCTTCAGCTGTCGTTGGTAAATATGCTGATGTTAACACCGTTATTCCAGCAGGAAGTATGTTTTATACTGATGTCTTAGTTAAAAAAGAAGAATTACCAGATTCAGCTTTTACAGCTGTTAAAGATGGAGAACGTCCTTATGCTTTATCGGTTACAACCGATAATACTTACGGAAATTCAATTTTTCCTGGTAATGTTATCGATATTTATATGAAAGCAACTGATGAAAATGGACAAGTTATGTTAGGTCGTCTTTTAGGTAAAATTGAAGTTTTAGCTGTTAAAGATAGTGCTGGTAATAATGTTTTTGAAGATACTTCAACAACAAGAACACCGGCAACTATTTTGTACGGTGTGCCAGAAGATGTTTATATTCTACTTAAAAAAGCTGAATATTTAAAATCATTTGGAGTTGAATTATTCCCTGTACCATATGGTGGTACAGCTAAGGTAGAAGCTGATTTAATGGTCGATCGAGCTGAATTAGTTAGTTTTATTGAAAGTAATACGGTAATTTTCTCTGATCCAACAAAACCAGAAATACCAACTGATCCAGAAACACCTGTTATTCCAAAACCAGAAACTGAGGCATAGTATGCATAACAATTTATTTTCACAAATAGATTTCGGACCCCTTATGCCTTATTTAAATAATGATGATGTTACCGATATATCATATAGTAATAATGGACAAGTGTGGTTGAAAACTTTATCGCAAGGTATTTTTAGAATTGAAAATCCTTTAGTTAATAATGAAATGATGGAAAAATTAGCTTTCCAATGCTCTAATGTTATGGGTCATTCTTTCAATGCTGCCCATCCGTTTTTAGACTCGGAAAGTGCGGAATTACGTATGAATTTCATTCATGATTCAATTGCTAGTAATGGAATTGCTTGCGTTATAAGAAAAACACCAGCTAAAATAAGATTGGAAAAAGATAAAATTATTGCTGAAAAATATATTACAGCTGATATTCATGATTTTTTAATTCAATGTGTTTTAGGCCATTGTAACATTATCGTTTGTGGAGAAACTGGTTCTGGTAAAACTGAATTTGTTAAATATTTAGCATCTAAAACAAAAGAAGATGAAAAGGTAATTACAATCGAAGACACCTTAGAATTACATTTAGATCGTATTTTCCCACATCGCGATATTGTTGCTATGAAAACAAATAATATAGCTTCATATTCAGATGTTTTAGTTACTTGTATGCGTCAAAATCCTAAATGGATTTTATTATCAGAGGTTCGTAGTGCGGAAGCTGTTCAAGCTGTTCGTAATTCAATATCTTCTGGGCATTATATTTTGTCAACTATCCATGCAGACAAAGCTTCATCTATTCCTAATCGTATGTATAGCTTACTTGAAACAAGTCAAGATATTGATCAATTTTTAAAATCTATATATCGTTATATTCAACTTGGTGTTTTAATTAGGGGCTATCAAGATAAAGTGACTAAACGATTTATTCGTGAAGTTGCAGAAGTAACAGAGTTTTATGTAACTGAAGATAATGAAGCAAAATATAATGTAATTTATAAAAAAACTACTAGTGGTAAAGTAGTTAGAAATAATCCAAGTGCTTATTTAATTGATTATATTGAAGGACAAGGTGTTAAAATACCGGATGGTTTTATTAATCCTTTATATGATGTTAAAAGTGAGACTAAAGATAACAATGTAGATGATATAAAAACAACTGTTTTAAAACCGGTTTACGAACACCAAGTGTCTCAAACACCAGTAGTATCAACCTATAAAGCACCAAGTATACCAGTATATGAACAACCAATGTATCAAGCACCAGTAGAACCAGTGGTACCAATATATAAAGCACCAGTAGAACCAGTATATGAACAACCAATGTATCAAACACAAAATCCTCCAGCTTATAAACAACCAATGTATCAAGCACCAAACGGACAAACATTTGATTTTATAAATCAAACTAATGAATAGGAGATGAATTTATGGTAGAAGTAGTTTTTATAGCCATTGCAGTTATTGCTTTATTTATATTTATATATCGTAAAAATAGTGGCGAAAATGTATATAAATATATAACAAGTCGTGTTAGCTTGATTTATAATAAATATGCTCCTTATTCATTTAAAGTTGTAAGAGAAAAAGTAAAATCTTTAGGACAAGAATATACGCCACGGCAATATGCTATTCAAGTTACAATTTTTGCCGTAGGAGCTGCTATTGTATCTTATTTATACTTTTATAATTTGGTATGGTGTATTATTTATATGCTGGCAGCGATTATGTTGATTCCTTATCTAGCTTATTTGCGATGTAAACGATTATATAGCGAATTTATTTTCGAACAAATTCAAGTTTATACAACCAATACAATTATGGAATTTGCAACAACTCAATCATTTGTTAAATCATTAGAAGGTGTTTATGAATCAGGAGTTTTAGAAGATCCTGTTCGAAGTGATGTTAAATTAATGATTGACATGGCTTATAAAAATGGGACAATAAAAGAATCAATTACTTATATGGATGAAAAATATGATTATTATATTGTTAAAAATATGCATCAATTATTTTATCAAATTACTAATGAAGGTGCTCGTGATGCGTCAGGCTCTTTAGAAAACATGTCATTAGATATTGATATGTTAGTTGAAGGTGTTTATCGTGATCGATTAGATAGATCATCATTCCATAAAAAGTTCTTACAATTTGGAATTGTTTTATATTTAATGGTTATGCTAGTACAGTTCTTATTAGGAACAGAAACATATTTAAATATGTTAAACATTTGGTATGTTCAATTGTTATTACATGCTATTGTTATTATTAATACTTACTTCTTATTAAGTGGTGAGAAATTTTATAATGAGAATGTGGGGGCGGAATAATGTTATTTATAGTTATTGGAATTATTTTGTTCTTTGTTGTTATATATAATAAAATTGTTGAACCGAGTCAATTTATTAAAGAAGCTCAGCCATTATTTAACTTTTTAGTTGAGGAGGATTATGATTTTCTTCTGCATTTGAAATATGGTAATGATGTTGATGTTAGTAAAATGTTTGGTATAAGAGTAAGGAATGGCTTGATTGTTATTGTTATTATGTTGTTTCTATTCTTGGCTGATCTAAAATTTATTTATGTTTTAGTAGCTATTATTGCTGGGTTCGTTGTTTTTAAACAACCATATTCTAATTTGAAAAGTTATTATAAAAGGAACTTGCATCATATTAATTTAATGCTTCCTTATTATTTAAAAAGTTTGGAAATATTAGTTCAACATTATACGGTTCCTGTTGCTTTATCTAGATCAATAGAATCTTCACCGGAAGTATTTAAGCCTGGTTTACAAGCTTTAATATCTAAGATTGAAGCTGGTAATTCAACCGTTGATCCTTATATGGAATTTGCTCGAGCTTATCCGGTTCGTGATTCAATGCGAATGATGCGTTTATTGTATCGATTATCATTAGGTAGTCAGGATAAAAAACAAGAGCAATTAATGATGTTTTCTAAAACGGTTTCGGCTTTACAAAACAAGTCTCGTGATCAAAAATATGCAGAACGCTTAGATAAAATGGAAAAGAAAACTATGGTTATGTTATTTACAACGGGTGGTGGTATAATGGTTTTAATGTTGTTATCAATGATGATGATGATGAATTATTAATTGACATTTTTAGACATGAATATTTTATTAATATTAAAAATTTGATATTTTTGTTTAAAATGTGTTATAATACAGATATACAATGAAGGTGGTGAGATAATGAAAGAAGCAGCTGGAGAAGCAAATATGACAGTTATTACTATCATTTTAATTGGTGTTATTGCAGCAGTAGCAATTCCTATCGTTAATAGTGCAATGAAATCTACTAAAGCTAAAGCATGCTGTACTAATGTTAGCGGTTCATGGGTTGGCGGGAAATGTGATAAAGCCACTGATAAAGAATATACAGACTGTATGAGCGCAACAAAGTAAGGAGTTAGATAATAGTGAGTGGGCCAATTGGGCATACATTTATATATAATATTATAATTTTATTTATAGTAATAGTGTTTGCTTTTTTAGCTGGGACATTAAGCTATTATAAAGCTTTTAAGGTAAACAATCGAATTATATCAGCTGTCGAAAAATACGAAGGATATAATGCTTTATCAAAAACGGAAATCGAACGGTCATTAGGGACAATCGGTTATTCACTCGGGTCTGCTAAATGCAAACAAGAATACAAAAAAATGCAATTAGTTTCTATTAGAAATGAAGAAAAATATAAATATTGTATTTATGTTGATAAAGAAAGTCCAAGACCGGGTGAGTATTATACTTATGGTGTTTTAACGTACATGAATTTTGATTTACCGGTTGTTAAAATGATTAATATTCCTATTTTTACGCGTAGTAATAGAATATATAAATTTTAAAATCCATAATTTGGATTTTTTTTAACTTTAGTTAATAAAACTATTGTAAAAATAGTTTTAATATATTATAATGATAAGTGTTAGAATATAAAGGGAGTGATAACGTGAAGGAAGCAATAGGAACATCCTATGTATTTAATTTTGTTATAATATTTGTTGGCGTTATGATAGCTCTTTTGATTGGTTCGATAGCTTATACAAAAGGTTTTAAAATTAGGAATAGAATTATAAATATTATTGAAAAGCACGAAGGCTATGATAATAATACTGAAGATGAAATAAAAGAAGATTTAAGGACTATCGGTTATCAAAATACTACTAAAAAATGTGGTAATCATAATGGAAGACAACCATTTAATAATAATAGTGGTTATAATTATTGTATATATCAATATAGTACCGCTAAAGGGCCTTATTATGGAGTTAAAGTGTTTATCCATTTTGATATTCCTATAATTGGGGATTTTGTAGAAATACCTTTATACGGAGAATCGCGAATTATATTTAATAAAGATGAGGTGGAGGGATAATATGAATGTTATAGTAGGCAATAGACAACAAGCCATTTTAAATGAACTTAATATTGATATTATAAAGTCAGTAACAGGGCAATATGATGTTGATACTTTTATTGAAATGTTTAAAAACTTTTATTATCAAAGAATGATTCTTGATATAACAGCGATAAAAAATTATTATGACGCTAAAGTGTTACAAAAATTATCAATTGGTTTAGATATGGAAAAGGTAATATTATTACTAGATAACACTGACGAAAGTTCGTCGGCTCCTGATTATTTATCGAAACTTATTTCTATTGGTATTTATAATTTTACAAAAAATGCTGAAGGAATAATGTATTTATATAATAATCCTAATACTTATCGTGATGTGGCTCAATATCATCAATTGGATAATGTTATTGTTGAACAAGTAATGGTAACTGAAGAAACAAAAGCATGTCGTATTATTGGGATTAAAGATTTAACAGATAATTCTGGGGCAACAACACTTACTTATTTAATGTATCGGCAATTGAAAAAAAAATATGATGTTTTAGCTGTAGAAGTTGATAAAAATGATTTTACTTATTTTAATAATGGTAATTTAATAAGCATTGTAAGCAATGAGTTAGGCAAAGTAATAGCTAATAATTCCAATAAGGATGCTATTATTATTGATGTAAATAATAGCCCTATGGCAATTGGTATGGTTCAAGATATTATTTATTTAGTTGAACCATCAATAATTAAATTAAATAAATTAATGATTATTAAAAGGAATGCTTTTAAAGAGTTAAAAGATCGCAAAATCATTTTAAATCAAAGTGTTTTATCTAAAAAGGATATTTTGGAACTAGAATATGAAGCACGAGCTAAGTTTTTCTTTAATATGCCACCTTTAAATGAAAGAGAAGACAACATACCTATTTTAAATACATTTTTATATAAATTGGGTTTTATTAGACAAGAAAGTGGCTTTGAAGATAAGAAAAAACGTGGTCTTTTATAAAGTAATTGACATTTGATAGAAATTATTGTATTATATATGAAGATGGGAGGAATTTATTATGTTTTTATTAGATATGCAATGTGCTGGGGTTGGGGTTCCAGATGATATTCCTAGAATTATAACTTTAATTATTGACGTAATTAAAATAGCGGTGCCAGTATTATTAATTATTTTTGGAATGCTTGATTTAGGTAAGGCTGTTATGGCTCAAAAAGAAGATGAAATTAAAAAAGGGCAACAAACTTTTATTAAAAGATTAATAGCGGCAGCTATTGTATTCTTTGTTGTTTTTGTTGTTCAAATTATGTTCAATGTAATAGCACCTAATGATAAAGATAATATTTGGTCGTGTGTTAATTGCTTTGTAAATTATGATAAAGATAAATGTAAGTGATAAATATAAAATAAGCAATAATAACTTTATTATTGTTTTTTTTTGTGCTATAATGGTAATATGTATGATTATACATTTGGGGTGATTTGATGCCAGTAATTGAAACTATATTAAGAGCCATATTCTTTAAATTAGATGAGATAATTTATAAGTTTGTTGGAACTGTTTATAATTTGTTAATTGAAATAGCTGAAACAACTATTTTTTCAAGTGATATTATTGAAGCTCTTGGTCAAAGAATATATGGTTTATTAGGTATTTTCATGCTTTTTAAAGTATCTTTTTCGGTTTTAACATATATTGTTAATCCTGATGAATTTACTGATAAAACAAAAGGTTTTTCAAAAATAATTTCAAATATAATGATAACATTGGCTCTTTTTGTAGCTGTACCATTTATTTTTTCTCAAGCTTTTAAATTACAAAGAATTCTTTTAAGGGATAATGTATTAGGAAAAATTGTTTTAGGTGGTTCGGGAAGTTCTTCTTCAATGAATTCTTCGACGGCTAATCCAGGGAGAGTAATGGGATATGAAACATTAAGAGCTTTTTATTATCTTGATGAAGAAACGTATCCGGCTTGTGTGGGTATTTCTAGTGGTAAATTAACGGATGATAGTGCTTGTATAAGCTCCGCTTTTAAAAATCAAACTATGGGTGCAACTAATTTAAATAGTTTAAAATATGCTTATAATAGTAAAAGTGTTGATTTATATTTAGATGCTGATTTAATTTTTGCTAAAGATCCTAACGATAAATTTACGATGACATACATTCCATTAATATCAACACTAGCTGGGGGTTTTATTGTATTGATACTAATAAGTTTTTGCTTTGATATAGCTGTAAGAAGTATTAAATTGGGCTTTTATCAATTAATAGCTCCGATTCCAATTATATCGCGAATTGATCCGAAAAAAGGTAAGGATGTTTTTGACAAATGGGTTAAAAGTTGTGTAAGTACTTATTTGGATTTATTTATAAGATTATTAGCTATATATTTTGCTGTGTTTGTAATATCACAAATATTTACGGGACCAGGTTTTACTAATATGGTAACCGGTGAAGCTAAAGCTTCAGGGTTTGTTAAAGTTTTTATAGTTTTAGGAGCTTTATTATTTGCTAAACAATTACCTAAAATATTAGAGGAAATATTAGGTATTAAATTAGATGGTAAATTTAAATTAAATCCATTGAAAAAATTAAATGAAGTTCCCGGAGTTGGTAAAATAGCGGCTACCGCAGGTGGAATTGTTGCCGGTGCTAAAGCTGGTTCACATGTTGGAGCTACTGGAACGGGAGCTTTTCTAGGAGCAATGTCAGGGTTTAAATCAACCCCATTTATGGGAAATAAAGATGGTGAAGCTTCTTTCTTTAAAGGAGCTAATGCTTCTTATAAAAGTTTACTTGGTAAGGATTTTGTTAATTTTGGAGCATCTAATTTTATACCGGATGCTAAAAAAAAGGATGCGATTGATGAAGTTGGCGTACCTTTAAAAAATGCTTATAAGGTATTATCATCTTTGAATACTAATTTAAATACGGCTTCCCATAGAACCGCTAATCAGGCTCAAAAAATGACCGATAATGGTATTAATTTTACAACTGGTACAAGTGGGGAATATGTGCAAGATTTTACAAAAATCGAAAAATTAAATATAGCTTATAGTAATGAAAAAGATGTTAATAAGAAAACTAAAATTCAATCGGAAATAACACAAGCAAGTGCTGAATTCCATACAAAATATATTGCCACTGGTTTTGAAAGTAGTAATCCAGACATAAATGAATTAAAAACATATTCAAAAATGTCTGCTGCTGAAGAAAGTCTTCGTGGAACTATTGGTGGGGTTGAAAAAGATATTAAAGATCTTTCTAAAGAAAAATCTTCTCGTGAACAATTCTACAGATATGATCCTTCACCTGAAGAAGATGTTAAAGCTAATATTAATAAATATAAATAAAAAGGGTGTGATATATAGTGAACAATTATTTAATACCGGCTAATTCTAAAAAATCAATGTTGATATTCGGGTTATTCAATAAGTTTGATTTAATATTATTTTTATCAGGGGTAGGGTTATCAATAATTTTATTGTTAGCTTTACCACTAGATAATATGGTTATGGCTGTTATTGCTTTAATACCAGGTATGATAACGGGTTTTCTAGTAATGCCAGTGCCTAATTATTATAATATTAGGACACTGTTAACGTCGGCATTTCAATTTTTAACGGGTAAAAGAAAATTTATATGGAAGGGTTGGTGTGTGCCTCATGGCGAAGACAAAGAGTAAGTATACAAGTGATGATATACCAGTAAAAGAAATTAAAAATGGTCTTATTACATTGGATAATGGTTTAAAAGTAACAGGCGTTAAAATAATGCCAAGGAATATTTTTATTTTAGACTATGAAACACAAAATAGTATTATTTCAAATTTAAAAACTGTTTATAATACTATTGATTATGAATTTTGGATTATTGTTGCTGATAGGCCAGTTGATATAAATGTTTATTTATCCCAACTAGAACTTTTATATAATAATGTGACGAATCCGGTTAAAAGAAAATTAATTATGGAAGATATCAATAAAGGGAATTTATTTATGAATAATAATGTTGTTGATACTGAATATTTTCTATTGTTTAAAGAAAAAAAAGATGAATTAATTCAAAAAAGAATTAGAATGTTAATAAATACTTTAGCAGGAGCTGGATTAACAGCATATCAAACAACAAATGATGATTTAAGAATGATTTTAGATAACTTCTTAAATGGTGGCGTGACCACTAGTTTTGGGACGGTGTTAGGATAATGGATATTAAAAGTCAAATAGCTCCAAAGGGGTTAGAATATAAGGCAAGCGAATTTATTATAAGTGATAAATATGCTACTATTTTAACGGTTGTTTCTTATCCAAAATTTATAAATCCAGGTTATTTATCAAATTTAACGAGTATGTCTGGTGTTAAAGTGGTTATTAAACATATACCACTTCCTTTTAGTGTTATTCAAAAGATGTTAAATAAAGAGATTGCTGATTTAAAATCACGATATCAAGAAGAAAGTGATAAAACTATTCAAGAAAGAATTAGACAAGATTATGAATCTTTAGAATATTTTATTTCAATGTTAGTAACAAGTCAATCTAAAATATATGATTTCCAAATGCATATTATGATTACAGCTAATTCACAAGAAGAATTAGTAAATAAAAAAATGCAAGTTAAAAGTTATTTAGAAGCTATGGAATTAAAAGCTTTTCCATTAAGATTTGAACAAGAGCGAGTTTTAAAATCTATTTTACCAATTTATCCAAAACAATCTATTGAAGATCGTATTGGAACACCAATACCATCACCAACAATGGCAGCAATGTTTCCTTTTATCTTTGATAGTATTAAAGATCCAGGTTTATCAACTTTGTTAGGAGTAGATTTTTCAGGAGGAGTTATTTTATTTAATCAATTTTTATATCAAATAAAAAAAGAACATAATCGAAATAATGCTAATATGATTATTTTAGGAACATCTGGTAGTGGGAAAAGTACAGCTGCTAAGTTGTTACTAAGAACACATATTAGAAATGATTATCAAATAGTTGTAATAGATCCTGAAGGCGAATTAGAAGATATGACAAAGTTATATGGTGGGGATTTTATTGATTTAGGTAAAGGTGGCCAATATGGGATGGTTAATCCTTTAGAAGTAATTATGGATGCTGATGAAGAAGAAATTAAACAAGGTTTAGGTTATACAGTTTTAACACGAACTTTGCAAACTTTAAAGGCTTTTATGAAATATTATGACCCAAGTATTGAAGAAGATGTTATTAATATTTTTAGTGAGATTGTTCAAGATACATATCGGCGTTTTGGAATAGACTTTACTTCTGATTTTTCTAAATTTACATCTAATGATTATCCAACTTTTAAAGATGTTTATGCAACGGTAAAAGGTAAATTATTATCAATACCTGAAAAAACACATGAAAAAGATGTTTTAGAAAAATTAGAGTTAAAAATAAGACCATTAATAAAAGAATTGAAATATTATTTTGACGGTCATACAACTATTAAAACAAATAGTAATTTTATTGTTTTTAATATAAAAGAATTAATGAACAGTGATAAAAATATTAGGAATGCCTTATTTTTTAATATTTTGAAATATGCTTGGAGTTTAACTTTAAATCCTAATATAAATACGGTTTTAACGGTTGATGAGGCGCATGTTTTAATTAATGGTAGTAATGAATTAGGAGCGGACTTTTTGGCTCAAATTCAAAGACGAGCTCGTAAATACAATACGGGAACAATTATTATTACGCAACAACCAACAGATTTTAGTGATCCTTCGATTATAACACAAGGAAAAGCTATTTTCGACAATGCTTCCTATTATTTAGTAATGGGTTTAAAAAAACAAGCGGTTGAAGATTTGGCTAAATTAATTGATTTAAATGATAATGAAAAAGAAAGTATTAAAAAGTATAACCAAGGAGAAGCATTATTTGTTTGTGGTAGTAGAAGAATGCGAATTAATGTTATAGCTACAGAACAAGAATTAGACTCCTTTGGTAGTGGTGGCGGATTATAAAATAAATTGGTGGTGAAGGTATGCCAGACAAAAATGCAAATGTTCCTAAGCAATTACAACAAGATAATATGCAACAAAAGAAGATGCAGCAAAATGAACAGATAAAACAAGCAACTCAAGAAGCAGCTAAAATGGCTGCTAATGTTGTAGCTGGTCCTGTAGGTGGGGCTTTAGTTGAAGCTGCTGCTAAAACAGAATTGGGTCAAAAAGCTTTGGATACCGTAACATCAAAAGTTAGTAATCCTTTATCAAATATTAATCCTTTATCAAATTCAGAATCTTCAGATAAAGATGGTGAAGGTCCTTTAAATGATTCTAGCAAAATAAAAAAAATAAGGAAGATAGCCACAATGGGATGCTGTATTTCAGCATTATTCGGATTGTTAATGGTTGTTTCTATATATTGTCTTATTTTAATAGGGCCAATGATGTTAGTTGATCAAATAACGGGGGGACTTAATAATGTTAAAACAGGTTTTGAGGATTTTGGAGATCATTTAGGTAATTTCTTTAGTTTTGAAGGTTGGTGTAGTAGTGATCCTAATAGTTTAGATAGTTGTGAAAAGAAAAATGAAACAAAATTTTTTAATAAGGCTAAAAAAACTTATGAAGATTATCAAAGTAAATATTATACAACTTTAGATATGCCACTTATTATGGCTACGTTATTTTATAATGAAAATGATATTGAAAAACTTTTAGGTCAGCTTGGAATGGATGAAGATAGTGAAGCTGATTATGAAACGGATTATAAAACGGCTGGTAAAGAGCTTGGTGAATTAGCTAAAGCAATGGTTAATAAAACGATTCAATATCGATGTGTTGATGATCCTAATTATGTAAAACCAGCGCCTAAAAAAGAAGTAAGTGTTCTACGAACTAATGGATCGATTGAATGTGGTGAAGGGTTAAAGTCTGAACAATATGAAATTTATACTGTTGATGATGCTAAGTATAAAGATTATTTAGCTAAAACATATATAAAAGATAAATTTTTCTCACAGGATGATTATGCAAAAGTTGAAGAAAAAATTTTAAAAATAATTGATCAAATTTATGACAATAAACAGGCTTATATTGATTTGGTTTTTGGAAAAGATGATACTTTTAATAATAGTTGTGGTGGTACTTGTGAGTATAAAGTGGGAGATAAATTAGTTAGTAATTTAAAAGTACGGTTATTACAATGTGCTGAAGGTGGTACTAGAGGTGAGCCGATTCCGGGGGAAGAATTAGTTGATTTTGAAAAATATGTTTTAGGTGTTACTTATGGAGAAATAGGTTCTAGTTTTAATGCTGAGGCTCAAAAAACGGAAGCTATTGCTGCTCGTAGTTATGCTTTGTTAAGGCCATCTTTAATGGGTAATGCGGTTAATTTATCCTTAGAAAAAGAAAATGGTCAATGGATTTTACAAATTCGTAATTGTACAGAAGATCAAGTATATTGTGATCCGGATAGAGGATGTTCTAAAAATGGTGGTGAAAATGCTACTGTTTATTCAGGGTATGATAAATATCAAAAATATTTTGGTCCTTTAGATGCTGATGCTGATTTACGTAAAAATGTAGCTGAAGTTGTAGGAAAAGTTTTATTGGATGATAAAGGTAACATTATTAATGCACCATATAAATCAAATGATCAAAATAATTGGAATAAGTTGGCTTCGGAAGGTAAAGATTATACAGAAATATTATTATCACAATATCCAACTGTTAAAGGAATTTCCAATGGTAATTGTAAAAATGTATGTGGAGCAACTGGTGATTATACGCAGTGGAAACAAGGTAATTCGCCATGGTCATCAATTATAATGGGTACTTCTAATTCAACAATTGGTCAAATTGGTTGTTTGGCTACATCAGTAGCTATGCAAATAGCTCGGTCAGGGGTTAATATACCATATAAAGATTTTAATCCTGGTGTTTTTGTTCAAGAACTTAGCAAAATAGGTGGTTTATATGGTGGTAATTTAAGTTGGAGTCTTGTTGGACAGGTTGTTCCTAATTTTAATTTCATTGAAAAAAATTCCTTGCCAACGAACAATTATGAAAAATTAAAAAAAATTAAAGAAAAGATTGATGAAGGATGCTATATGGTTATTCAAGTTAAGGATGGTTGGGGTGAGCATTGGGTAGCTGTTGATTATGTTGATGAATCTGGAATTTATATGATGGATCCGGCTTCTTCTTCAACATCTACATGGAATCGTTATAAAAGTCAAGATACCGTTACATATGCTTGCTTTAAAGTAACATAGGGGTGATAAAGTGAAAAAAAATAAAAAGTATATTATTTTAATTATTATTTTAGTTATATATGCATTAGTTGCGTTTATTTTAGTTCCTTTTGCTAAAAGAGCTAAAGAACCAACTCTTTATATGTTACTTGAGCCTAATACTATGTGGAAATTAGATCATAAAAAATGGAGTAATGTAACTAATCAAAATGAATTTAATTTTAAAAAATTTGATGTTTTTGACGGTAATAAGGAATTAGGAAAATACAATTTGTTTTATAATGAAAAATGGTATATACTAGACGATAAGCGAAATAAAGTTAAAGCTAGTAATAATATTTTTGCAACAAGAAGTAAAGTTCCTATTAAGGTTAATGATTTTAGTAAGCAAGAATTAAATGAAAGTGATATAAATTTGATTAATGAACAATTGAAAAGTCTATCTATTTTAGGGTATGATGCTTTAAAAACTAGTTTTAAAATTGAAATAGATCTTGATAATGATAGTTATTTAGATACAATATATGGTGTTAGTAATGTTTTTGTTGAAGAAAAACATGATAAAGTTTTTTCACTATTATTTATAAAAAATAAAGATAAAATACAATATCTGATAAAAAAAATTAGTAGTGTTGATAAACAAATTGAAAATATTTGTCTTCCTAATGTTCAAAATATAATTGACTTAGATAGAAATAAAAATGTTTTACTTACTAATTGTAATTATTTTGATTTGATTGGTAATTGTCATGCTATATTTCAGTTGAAGAATGGTCAATATGAAATGATTTATTCTTGTGGAGGAGGTACTTATGAAATTAAAATTTAGAGCGACAGCTAAGGATTATTTGATCTTTGCTATCTTTGCAGTGGTGTTATTGTATTTAGTGGCAATTGGAGTATTAAACTTATCATCTTTAGCTAGTGGTGATGTTAAATTACATGGGTTTAATCCTTTTCCAGCTTTTACTGGTGAATATCTTGCGGCGACAATTGTCGCATACATTGTTATTTTAGTTTTTATTATGACTAGTGTATCATCTTATTTCTTTGACCGTGAAAAAGGGTTTGGAGTTACTACGGATGGTAAAAAAGAAAAAGGTTATTCAAGATGGTCTGATGTTAAGGAAATGAAAAAAACTCTAAAACAAGTTAAAACAAAAGCGGAAAACTCTTTATATGCAGGTATTCCTATTATTAATGATGGGGAGAACTTATGGGTTGATGATGGTGAATCACATAGTTTAATTATTGGTTCGACTGGTTCTGGTAAAACCCAAACGATGGTTTTACCACTTGTTGAATCATTAGCTAAACATGGTGAATCAATGATTGTAACTGACCCTAAAGGAGAAATTTATGAAAAAACGGCTAATATGCTTCGTAAAAAAGGATATAATGTTGTTGTTTTAAATTTCCGTGACCCACAAAAAGGAAATTCTTGGAACCCACTTAGTTTACCTTATAATTTATATAAAGAAGGTAATAAAGATAAAGCTAATGAATTGTTAGATGACTTAGCTATGAATATTTTATATGATGAAAAATCACAAAGTCAGGATCCTTTTTGGGAAAAGACTTCAGCTGATTATTTTACAGGATTATCATTAGGTCTTTTTGATGATGCCTTACCTGAGGAAATTAATTTAAATAGTATTAATTTAATGACAACGGTTGGTGAAGAAAAGTTAGGTAATACAACATATATTAAAGAATATTTTGGTTACAAAGATCCATCTAGCCCGGCTTATGTTAATGCTTCTTCGACTATAATGGCACCTAGTGATACTAAAAGTAGTATTTTATCAGTTTTTAAACAAAAAATTAAATTATTTTCATCACGAGAAAACTTATCAGAAATGCTAGCTACTAGTGATTTTGATATGAAAGATATTGGTCGGACAAAAACAGCGGTTTTTATTGTTATTCAAGATGAGAAAAAAACTTATCATTCTTTAGTAACTATCTTTATCAAACAATGTTATGAAACATTAATTGATGTTGCACAAGAAGCTGGTGGGAAATTACCATTTAGGACTAATTTTGTTCTTGATGAATTTGCTAATATGCCACCTTTAAAAGATGTTACAACAATGATTACGGCTGCTCGTAGCCGTAATATTAGATTTAATTTAATCATTCAAAACTTTGCTCAATTATATCAAGTATATGGTAAAGAAAATGGTGAAACTATTAAAGGTAACTGTGGTAACATTGTTTATTTAATTAGTAGTGAAATTGGAGCCTTAGAAGAAATTAGTAAAATGTGTGGCGAATCTAAATCAAAAGAAAAAGATAAAACGGCTAGTACACCTTTAATTACTGTAAGTGATTTACAAAGATTAAAGGAAGGTGAAATTGTTATTTTAAGAACGAGAATGTGGCCTTTTAAAACTAAAGTTATTTATGACTGGAAGATTGATTGGGGTTATAAAAGAGAAATTGCTCCTTATCCAAATCGTCAAAGAAATTTAGTCTGTTTATTTAATTTGAAAACTTTTGTTGATAATAAAAGAGAAAATAAGATAAGTGAAATGATGAATAATTTTAATAGTACTCCTAATGTGTTTAATCGTTCGATTAAACCACAAATTGATGCTAAGGAATTTAGTCAAGTTCAACCTGTTGCAACTGAAAAACCGGTATTTGAGAAAAAAGATGATTCCTTTAATATTGATGATTTAGTTAAAAGAATTGATGCTAAAATAGCAGAATTGGAAGAACAAGAAAAGATTGAAGAACAAGCTAAGTTACAAAATAATTTTGTTGAACCGATTGTTATTAATGAAATTGTTTCAAATAGTGATGTTAATGAACAAAGTACCTTTGAACCTTCAATGGCTATTAAAGATAATAAGATAGTTAGTGATATAACTGATGATCAATTTTTTGATGATTTCTTTAATGATGATTAATAGTAGTTTAGTTACCTTTATAAAAACTATTAACTAACATATACTTTATTAGGGTGGTATAGTATGAATATCTCAATACTATCATTACTTAAGATAATAGATAAGGTTAATATTATTGATATTCGTAGTATTGAAAAATACAATGATAATCATATTCAAGGTTCTAAAAATATACCGATGCTATTATTACTTAAGGATTATAGTAAATATTTAGAGTTTAATATTCCTTATTATATTTATTGCCAAAGAGGTATAAATAGTTTTAGAGTCTGTCAAACACTTATGAAAAAAGGATATCATGTTATAAATGTTTTAGGTGGATATGAAGAATGGTTGTTACAAAAATAAGTATAAACTCTTGTATTTTACAAGAGTTTTATTGACTTTAGTAATAACTTATGGTATATTTAAACTGTTAACAAATTAAATAGTAATTATTTAAATAAGTTTATAGAAAATTAGTGGTTGCTGGAAACTAATCAAATTTAAATAATGAAATACGACTGTTAAATCGTAAACTCACGTTAAGAGATAAGTGTATGAATATTATATTCATAAATTAAGGTGGTACCGCGAACTTTAGCTCGTCCTTATTTTATGGGTATTTTTTATTTAAAGGAGGAACTTTATGACTTTATTTGAAGAATTAAAATGGCGGGGATTGATTGAAAGTGTTACTAATGTTGAAATAATTGAAAAATTAAACAATGATAAATTAACTTTTTATATTGGAACTGATCCAACAGCTGATAGTTTACATATTGGACATTTTTCATCTTTGTTAGTTGCTAAACGTTTAGAACAACATGGACATCATCCTATTATTTTAGTTGGCGGGGCCACTGGTTTAATTGGTGATCCTAGACCTACTAAAGAAAGAACAATGATAACTAAAGAAGAATTAGAAAAAAATTATAATGGTTTATGTGTGCAAATAAAAAAATTATTTGGATTTGAAATGGTTAATAATTATGACTGGTCTAAAGACATTAACTTTATTGATTATTTAAGGGACTATGGGAAGTTTTTTAATATAAGTTATATGCTTAATAAAGAAACTGTTAAAAGCCGTTTAGATGGGGGCATTACTTATACAGAATTTTCTTATATGATTATGCAATCATTAGATTTCCTTCATTTATTTGAATCTAGAAATTGTACTTTGCAAATAGGTGGCCAGGATCAATGGGGTAATATTACCTCGGGTATGGAACTAATTAGAAAAAAAACTGGGCATGAAGTTTATGGGTTTACTATGCCATTAATAACTAAAGCTGATGGAACAAAATTTGGTAAAAGTGAAGGTGGCGCTATTTGGTTAGATAAAAATAAAACTTCTCCTTATGAGATGTTTCAATTTTTAATTAATTCAGAAGATAGTAAAGTAATTGATTATTTAAAAAAACTAACTTTTTTATCTAAAGAAGAAATCGATGAATTAGATAATGATTTAAATAATCATCCTGAATTAAGAAAATCCCATAAAGCTTTAGCTAAGGAAGTCATCACTTTTATTCATGGACAAGATGCATATTATGAAGCTTTAAAAATAAGTGAAGCTTTGTTTAATGGTAATATTAAACAATTAAATGAGCAAGAATTATTAGATTGCTTTAACGGTGTTCCTACTTTTATAATAAATGAACCTTTAAATATAGTTGATTTATTAGTTAATAATGATATTTGCTCTAGTAAAAGGGAAGCTAAAGAATTTATAAATAATGGGGCAATTTTAATTAATGATGATAAAATAATTTTAGAAGATATGGTTGTTTCTGAAGATATGGCAATCGAAAAGAAGATAGTTGTTGTAAGAAAAGGCAAAAAAAAGTACTATTTAGGGATTTTTAATTAGTTTACTTTATTTATTAGTCTTATTTAATGTTGGTTATTGTCCAACTTAATTTTTCATTTAATAAAATATAAAAATACTAAAAACACACTAGTATTTTTTTTATTTTTTTGCTATAAT
>JAVXGE010000001.1:0-33657 GCA_036657555.1 Bacilli bacterium | reverse complement strand
CTTGATTGTTTGAAACAATATCAAATTTTTCATATTTATTTACATAAACCATATTTAAAACATTTAAAATAATTAAAAAGACTGTTAAAATAGTAACAAAACTAATAATTAAACTTGATACTATTTTTTTTATTTTTTCTTTTGTTTTTAAATTAGAAATTTTAAACATTTCAATTATAAAATTACTTGTTTCTTCTTTAGAAAATAAATTATCGTCATAATCCTGACCTTTTAATAATTCAATAACATTAACTTTTAATATTTTAGCTAATGGTTCTAAAATAGAAATATCCGGACAACCTAACCCGTTTTCCCATTTAGACACAGCTTTATTTGTCACGCCTACTTTTAAACCGAGTTCTTCTTGCGTATAACCTAATGCTTTTCTTCTTAAACAAATAAACTTTCCTATTTTGTCATAATCCATAATCTTACCAACTTTCTATTTAAATTGTACCCCTTATTATTATTTTTAACAAGCTACTTTTAGTAGATAAAGGTTTTTTTATTATTAAAGGTTAGTTTAAGCTTATATACTAAAAACTACGGTAAAATTCATTTTGACATGGTTAGCTTTATGTTCTTTGAAAATCAAAGAAAAGTACACACCATATTATAGTCAAAAAAAAAGATACAACTATGCATCTTTCTCCACTAATTCTAAAATAACCATTAAAGCATCATCACCACGACGTTCTGTTAATTTAAGAATTCTTGTATATCCACCATCTCGTTTTGCAAAACGAACCGCAAGATCATCAAAAACTTTTTTAACAGCAACACTATCATTTTCTAAAAATGCTAAAGCTTTTCTTCTAGCAACTAAAGAACCATCTTTACCGTATGAAATCATTTTATCAACAAATTTACGAGTTTCTTTAGCTCTTGTTTCTGTTGTTTGAATTTTTTCATTCATAATCATATCTTTAGTTAAATTAGCTAACATACTTCTACGATGTTTATTATCGCGTCCTAATTTTCTATACATTAAACTACCTCCTAGTCTTCATCATGGAATCGAAGTCCCATTTCTTTAATCTTGTCAAGAACTTCTTTTAATGATTTTTTACCTAAATTACGAATTTTCATCATTTCTAGTTCGGTTTTATCCGTTAAATCACCTAAAGTATTGACATCAGCTCTTTTTAAACAATTATAAGCTCTTACTGAGAAATCTAAATCCTCAATTGTTGTTTCTAATTTTTTTAATTTACTGTCTTCTTGTTTAGCTGTCATGATACCAGTCATATCAGAAATATCACTTAAATTAATTAAAATATTAAAATGTTCAATTAAAATACGAGAACCTAAAGCAATTGCTTCTTCTGGTCTTAATGAACCATTTGTATAAACATTTAAAATTAATTTATCGTAATTAGCATCTTGACCAACACGAGCATTTTCAACTTCATAACTGATTCTATCAACTGGTGAATATAATGCATCAATTGGAATAAAACCAATTTTGTTATTTTCAACATGTTTTTTATTTTCAGTGGCAGGAACATATCCGCGACCATTAGAAACGATCATTTCCATGTCAAGTTTTCCACCTTTGGCTAAGGTTGCAATTACTTGATCTTTATTAATTATTTCAACATCAGCATCACAATCAATATCACCAGCCGTAATGACGCCTTCTTTATCACAAAATAAATGCATCAATTTATCTTCTTCTGTATAATTTTTAACAACAACGCTTTTTAAATTTAAAACAATTGTTGTTACATCTTCAACGACACCATCTAAAGTTTGGAATTCATGCATGACGCCATCTATTTTAACAGCTACAATAGCACTACCTGGCATGCTTGACAACATAACGCGTCTTAAAGCATTTCCTAAAGTGGTTCCAAATCCTCTTTCGAGTGGTTCAAGTTCAAATTTACCATAATTATTATTTTCAACATATTCTGTTATTTTATATGCTGGTTTTTCAAAATTTAGCATAGTTTAAAAACCTCCTTTATTATCCCCTTGGGCGTTTTGGTGGACGGCATCCATTATGTGGAATAGGTGTAATATCGGTAATTGTTGTAATCTCTAAACCGGCCGTTTGTAATGAACGAATGGCTGTTTCTCTCCCAGAACCTAGTCCTTTAACGAATACTTCAACTTTTTTCATGCCCATATCACAAGCAGCACGTCCAGCAGCTTCTGCCGACATACCAGCTGCAAATGGTGTTGATTTTTTACTTCCTTTAAAACCTAAAGTTCCAGCCGAAGCCCAACTAATAGCATTACCATCATTATCACAAAGTGTTACAATTGTATTATTAAAAGTTGAATGAATAAATGCTTTTCCTTCTGGAATATTCTTTTTAACTTTTCTCTTTCTTGCTTTGTAAGCCATAAATTAACCTCCTTTTAAATTTACTTTTTCTTATTAGCTACTGTTTTACCCTTACCTTTACGGGTACGAGCATTACGACTAGTTCTTTGTCCTCTTACTGGTAATCCTTTTCTATGACGAATACCTTGATAACAATTAATTTCCATTTTAGTTTTAATATTCATATTAACTTCACGACGAAGATCCCCTTCAGTCATATGATTATTTAATTCATCACGGATAGCTGCTAATTCATCATTTGATAAATCGCCAGCTTTTTTATTAATATCAATATTAGTAGCATTTAAAACTTGTAGTGATAAATTTCTACCAACACCATAAATATAAGTTAATGCAATTTCAATTCTTTTATTATCGGGTATATCTACCCCTTTAATACGTGCCATTAATTCACCTCCTATTAACCTTGTCTTTGCTTATGTTTAGGGTTAGAACATATTACATATACTCTGCCCTTACGTCTAATTATTTTGCATTTATCACACATTTTTTTGACTGATGGTTTAATTTTCATAAATATTCCTCCTACTATCTCCGATAGGTTATCCGCCCGCGTGTTAAATCATATGGTGAAAGTTCTATAACTACTGTATCACCTGGTAAGATGCGAATCTTATTCATTCGGATTTTACCAGAAACGCGAGCTACAACAGTATGTTTATTTTCTAGTTCAATTTTATATTCGTTGCCTGGTAAAATATCTGTTACTTTACCTTCAACTTCTATGACGTCATTATTAGCCATTTATATCACCTCTTTGTCAATATTTCATAACCATCTTTTGTTACTAGAACAGTATGTTCATAATGAGCTGATGGTTTATTATCGGCTGTTATAATTGTCCAATCATCATCTAAAATATAGATTTTAGCCATTCCAGCATTAAGCATTGGTTCAACAGCTATAACCATACCTTCCTTTAATAATAATCCTGTATTAGGATTACCATAATTAGGAACATCTGGTTTTTCATGTAAACATAACCCAACACCATGACCAACTAATTCCTTAACTACACCCAAATGAAATTGATGAGCATAAGTAGCAATGGCATTACCAATATCACCGATACGGTTACCAGCTTTTACTTGCTCTAAACCTTTAAATAAAGATTTTTCAGTATGTTCCATTAAATATTTTTTTTCATCACTAACCGTTCCAACCTCATAAGTCCATGCACTATCGCCATGGTAGCCTTTATAACAAGCCCCAATATCAATAGATATAATATCACCATTTTTAAGTTTACGATTACTTGGAATACCATGCACAACTTGTTCATTTATTGATGTACATAATGTAGCAGGAAATCCTTCGTAGTTTAAAAAAGATGGGGTTGCATTTCTACTTATAATATAATCATAAGCTAATTTATCAAGTTCTTTAGTTGTAATACCTGGTTTAATATATGGTTTTAAATAATTATGAGTATCTCCGACAATCAAACCAGCTATTCTTAATAAAGATATTTCTAATTCATCTTTTATCATAAATTACCTCGATTAATTATCTTTTCAATTTCTTTAAAAGTTCTTTCTTTATTTATTCCGCTGCCAATCCGATATAAACAACCTTTTTTAGTAAAAAAGTCTAATAATGGATAAGTTTGTTTTAAATAAATATTAAATCTTTCTTTAAATGTTTCATCATTATCATCGGCTCTTTTCATTAAAGAGCTACCACATTTGTCACAAGTTCCAAAATGTAATGGTTTACTGTCTTCAAATTGATCGTTGTAAATTGCTCCACACTTAGTGCAACTTAAGCGACCAACAATTCTTTTGCGAGCTGTTTCATAATCTATATCTAAATAAATAACATCACCAAGGGGTTTACCTATTTCTGCTAAAATATTTAAATAAGCGGTAGCTTGGTCTAAATTTCTAGGAAAACCATCTAAGATATAACCTTTAGAACAATCATCTTGTTTAAGGCGGTCTTTAAGTAAAGTTAATACAATTTCATCGGTTACTAATAAACCTTTATTCATTATATCTTTAATTTCTAAACCAATCTTAGTATTATCATTAGATGCTTTTCTAAGTAAGTCCCCCGTTGATATATGGGGTATATTGTATTTATCAGTAAGTAATTTTGATTGTGTCCCTTTACCAGCAGCTGGTGGGGCAATTAAAATTATACTTTGCATTTTATTATCTTCTTCCTTTTTGATAACTTCGACTTTGTAATTGACTTTCCAATTGTTTATAAGTTTCTAATGCGACACCTACGACAATTAATAATCCTGTACCTCCGATTGTTACATTACCTGGTAAACCTGATACAAGTCCAAATACGACTGGTAATCCGGCTAAGATAACTAAAAAGAAAGCTCCAACAATTGTTATTCTACTTAAAACATGACTAATATAATTATTAGTATCTTCACCTGGTCTAACGCCAGGAATAAAGCCACCATTTTGATTTAAATTATCGCTCATTTCTTTTGGTTTAATTTGCATAAATGTATAAAAATAAGCAAAAACAAAGATTAAAATAACATATAATATAAATCCTGTTGGTGAAGTCATTGCAAGGTACTTATTAATAAAGTCTGTAAAACCTGGTTTGTTAACAATACTACCAATAAATGATGGTATTGAAATTAAAGTTGAAGCAAATATTACGGGAATAACCCCAGCTGAATTTAGTTTAAAAGGAATATAATTTTGTTTTCCTCCGAAACTGTTATTTGATTTATTAGCATATTGTACGCTAATTCTTCGTTCAGCTCCTTCAACATAAATAACACCAAGAATAATTAAAATATAAACAATTACATATAAAACAAACATTAAGATACCACCAATGCTAGCTCCAGCTGTTAATTGTGTAAATGCTGTTGCAAACATAGTAGGTAAGCTTGATATAATACCGGCCATGATAATTAATGAAATACCATTTCCTATTCCTTTAGCTGTGATTTGATCACCAATCCATAATAACAAACAAGTACCTGCTGTTAGGATTAGAGCAAATAAAACATAATCTAAATTAACAATCGAACCACCTTTACCTAAAAAGGCAAATGAATAAACATAACCTTGTACAAAGGCTAAAGCAATTCCGGTAATTCTGGTAATTTTATTTAATTGATTACGACCTGTTCCACCTTGTTTTTGTAATTCAGATAAATATGGAACAATATCCATAGCTAAAATCTGAATAATAATTGAAGCGGTAATATAAGGCATAACGCCAAGGGCAAAAATTGAGAATTGGCTTAAAGCTCCACCACCCATAACATTAATTAAATCAAGGAAACCTAAGGTACTAGTACCTAATGCTTCTTTGTTAATGCCTGGAACAATAATAGCTTTACCAAGAATAAAGATGAATAAACATCCTAAAGTAAATAAAATCCTTTTACGAATATCTTTATTTTTAGAACTAAACATTTGCTTAATTGTTGCAAACATCTTACATCACCTCTATTTTTCCACCAAGGCTCTCTATTTCTCTTTGGGCTTTATCGGAAAATTTACTAGCTTTCACTGTTAATTTTTTTTCTAAAGTACCATTTCCTAAAACTTTGATGCCGTCTAATTGATTTTTTATTAAGCCCATTTCTTTTAATAATTCAGGTGTTACAACTGAACCATCTTCAAAATTATTTAAATCACTTAAGTTAAGTGTTGCATATCTAATTTTGAAACGAGCATTTGAAAATCCTCTTTTTGGTAATCTACGGAAAAGTGGGATTTGTCCGCCTTCAAAGCCTGGTCTTACGCCACCGCCTGAACGAGAATTTTGTCCTTTTTGTCCTTTACCACTTGTTTTTCCAAGTCCACTACCAACGCCGCGTCCAACGCGTTTTCTAATTTGAGTTGCACCAATATTTGGTGTCATTGTATGTAGTTTCATTATCTTATCTCCTCCACTTTTTTACCACGAAGTTTAGCAACTTCTTCAATTGTTCTTTGTGATTTCAAAGCTTCTAAAGTAGCATATGCCATGTTTATTTTAGTGCTTGAGCCAAGTGATTTTGATAAAATATCGCTAATACCAGCTAATTCAACAACTGATCTGACAGCACCACCAGCTTTAACGCCAGTACCTTTGTGAGCAGGTTTAAGTAGAATTTTACTAGCACTTCTTACACCAATTGCTTCGTGTGGAATTGTTCCTTCAACGATACTTACGTTGATAACATTTTTAGTAGCTGCTGCTACTGCTTTTTTAATAGCATCTGGAACTTCATTAGCTTTACCAGTTCCAATTCCAATCCGACCTTTGTGATCTCCGACTGCCATCGTTGCCGAAAAGCGGAAATGACGACCACCTTTAGTTACTTTCGTAACACGACCAATATTGATTACTTCTTCATCAAATTGTTTTGGGCGTGGTTCTCTTCTTGTTCTTTCCATAATACTCCCTCCTTAAAATTCTAATCCGTTAGCACGTGCAGCCTCAGCTAAGGCTTTAACACGTCCATGATAAAGGTAACCACCTCTATCAAAGATTACATTTGTAATTTTAGCTTTTTTTGCTCTTTTAGCTAATTCTTCACCAACTTTAGTAGCAGCTAAAACGTTACTACCATTCGTTAATTTTAATTCTTTTTCAATTGATGAAGCACTAACTAGTGTCGTACCAGTAGTATCATCAATAATTTGAGCAAAAATATTGCTGTTAGATCTAAATACGTTTAGTCGTGGTGTAGTGGTTGAGCCAACTACTTTATTTCTAACACGTTTATGTCTAGCAACACGTACATCATTACGTGCTTCTTTTTTAATCATTATAACGTCTCCTTTACTTTATTATTAAGCAGCCTTTTTACCAACTTTACGAACAATATGTTCATCATTATAACGAATACCTTTACCTTTATATGGTTCTGGTTTTCTAATTTTACGAACATTTGCTGCAAATTCGCCAACTTGTTGCTTATCAATTCCACGAATAGTTAATTCTGTATTACTTGGACATTCCAAAGTAATACCAGTAGGAATTATAACTTCAACAGGAAGTGAGTAGCCAGCTGTTACGACTAAAGTGTTTCCTTTTAAAGCAAAACGATAGCCAACACCAACTGCTTCTAATTTTTTTTCATAACCATCTGTTACACCAACAATCATATTAAGAATGTTAGCATTGGCAGTTCCGTGGAAATTTTTGTAATTATCATTTCTTCTAGTTACTTCCACTTTGTTATCATTTAATGAAACGGTTATGTTTTCATTAATTTCAGTAGAAAGTTCACCTTTAGGGCCTTTAACTGAAATAACATTGCCATCAATATTTAAACTTACTTTTTCAGGAAGTTCTAAAATTCTGTTGCCAATACGACTCATATTTTCACCCTTTCTACCAAATATAAGCTAGTACTTCGCCACCAAGTGATGAAGCTTTAGCTTCTTTTCCTGTCATAATTCCTTTGGAAGTTGACATAATAGCAATACCTAAACCGTTTAAAACGCTTGGAACTTCTGCTTCTTTAGCATAAACTCTTAAGCCTGGTTTTGATATTCTTTTTAATCCTGTAATAACTCTTTCTTTGTTTTCGCCATATTTTAAATTTAAGACAATAACATCTTGAACGTTATTCTTTTTAATTTTATAATCGTGAATAAAACCTTCATCTTTTAAGATTCTAGCAATTTCAATCTTTAATTTTGAAGATGGTATTTCGACTTCTTTATACCGCATAGCATTAGCATTTCTAATACGCGTTAGCATATCGGCAATTGGATCTGTTACCATATAAATCCTCCTTTTCTTACCAACTTGATTTTGTAACTCCTGGTATTTGTCCTTTGTAAGCTAATTCTCTAAAACAAATTCGGCAAATACCATATTTTTGTAAAACAGCATGTGGTCTTCCACATATGCTACATCTTGTGTATTTACGAACTTGAAATTTAGGTTTACGACTAGCTTTAATAATCATGCTTTTTTTAGCCATAATTTCCTCCTATTTCTTAAACGGCATTCCAAAACCTAATAATAAGTCATGAGCTTCTTCATTAGTCTTAGCCGTTGTAACGAAAACAATATCCATTCCTCTAACTTTGATAACATTATCAAATTCAATTTCTGAAAAGATTAATTGTTCAGTTAAACCTAAAGTATAGTTACCACGGCCATCAAATGCTTTATTAGATAAACCTCTAAAGTCACGAACACGTGGTAATGTTATACTAACTAGTTTGTCTAAAAAATTATACATATTTTCGCCACGAAGAGTTACTTTACAACCGATTGGTTGCCCTTCTCTTACTTTAAACCCAGCTATAGCTTTTTTAGCTTTTGTAGCAACGGGTTTTTGACCTGTAATGATTGCTAATTCATTTAATGAAGCTTCTAACATTTTACTGTTATGAGTAGCGTCACCAACACCAATATTAACAACAATTTTGTCTAATTTAGGAACTTCCATGACACTTTTGTATTTATATTTTGTTTGTAATTCTTTTTTAATTTCATTATTATATTTTTCTTTTAGGCGGTTCATAAATTACCCTCCCTTCCTTAATCGAGTTTTTCGTTAGATTTTTTTGTACATCTTATTTTTTTACCATCTTTATTAGTTGTATGACCAATACGAGTTGGTTTTTTTGTTTTTGTATCTAAGATCATAACATTTGAAGCATGAATTGGTGCTTCTGTTTCAACGATTGAACCTTGAGCTTCACCATTTGGTTTAAGGTGCTTTTTAATCATATTTGCGCCTTCAACAACAACTTTATTTTCATTTCTTAAAATGTCGATAATAGATCCTTCTTTGCCTTTGCTTTTTCCAGCTATGACAACGACTTTATCGCCTTTTTTAAAGTTCATAATTTCCTCCTATAACACTTCTTTAGCTAGTGATACAATTTTCATAAAATCTCTATCACGCAATTCACGTGCTACCGGTCCAAAGACACGAGTTCCAACTGGACTTTTATCATCTTTAATAATTACACAAGCGTTATCATCAAATTTAATATAAGAACCATCAGCTCTTCTTTGGCCGAATTTAGTTCTAACGACAACAGCTCTAACAACGTTTCCTTTGTCGACTGTACCGTTAGGAGTAGCTTTTTTAACAGCTCCAACAACTATATCACCAATATTACCAGTCTTAACTTTACTACCACCAAGAACTCTAATAACAGTAAGTTCTCGAGCTCCTGAATTGTCAGCAACTTTAAGACGACTTTCTTGTTGAATCATAATTAATCCTCCTTATGCTTAACAATTATAAAATAATTGCTTTTTCTACTACTTCAACTAAGCAATAACGTTTAGTTTTAGATAGTGGTCTAGTTTCTGCAATACGGACAGTATCGCCAACGATTGCTTCATTTTTTTCATCATGTGCTGCATATTTTTTAGAATATTTAACACGTTTACCATATTTAGTGTCTATTTTATATGTATCAATACGAACAGTTATTGTTTTATCACAAGATGCTCCAACAACTTTTCCGATTAATTCACGTTTGCTTTTTTCCATACTTTCCTCCTAATTGTTTAGTTCGCGTTCATGAATTATTGTTTTCATACGTGCGACTAACTTTCTTAGTTCCTTAATTCTTGATGGTTTTTCTAAACTACCAGTTGCTTGGCTAAAACGCAAGTTAAATAATTCTTCTTTGTATTCACTAATTTTCTTAGTTAATTCTTCAGTTGTCATGTTTCTTATTTCACTATTTTTCACTTGCTTCACCACTTTCTTTTTTCACAAATTTACATTTGATTGGAAGTTTATGCATAGCAAGACGTAATGCTTCACGAGCTGTAGCTTCATCAACATCAGCAATTTCAAACATAATCTTGTTTTGTTTTACAACAGCAACCCATACTTCTGGTTGACCTTTTCCTTTACCCATACGAGTTTCTAATGGAATTTTCGTTAATGATAGATGAGGGAAAATATTAATCCATACTTTTCCGCCACGTTTCATATAACGGGTCATTGCAACACGAGCTGCTTCTATTTGTTGTTGGGTAATCCAAGCTCCTTCACAAGCTTGTAAACCATATTCTCCAAAATGTAATTCGGTATTTCCTCTAGCTAAGCCATCATAAGGTAAACGATGTGGACGACGATATTTAGTTCTCTTTGGTATTACTGCCATCTTTATTACCTCCCTTATTTTTGGAAGCTAAAACTTCACCTTTAAAAATCCATACTTTTACGCCAATTTTACCGTAAGCAGTGTTGGCTTCTTTATGAGCATAATCAACATCAGCTCTTAAAGTATGTAGTGGAATCATTCCTTCGTTATAACCTTCAGTTCTTGCCATATCGGCTCCACCTAAACGTCCAGAAACAGCTGTTTTGATTCCTTTTGCTCCTGCTCTCATTGTGTTTCTAATAGCTCTTTTTTGAGCAATTCTAAATGAAACACGACCTTCTATTTGATGAGCAATATTTTCTGCTACTAAAGCAGCTACAACATCTGGATTTCTAATTTCCATAATTGATATTTGAATATTTTCACCAACTAGTTTATTTAATTCTTTCTTTAATTTTTCAATTTCTTCACCACCGTGGCCAATTACGACACCCGGTTTAGCAGTATTGATAATTACATCGGTCTTGGTAGCTGTTCTTTCAATTAAGATACTAGCTAAAGAGGCATCTTTTAGTTTTTTTTCTAAGTAATGACGAATTTTATAATCATTATTTAAGTATTTTGCAAAATCTTTTTCTGCATACCAGCTAGATTGCCAATCTTTATTGATACCAATACGAAGTCCTATTGGACTAACTTTTTGACCCATGAATTTCCCACCTTTCTTTAATTTTTTTCACTTACAACGATTGTAATGTGACTTGTTCTCTTTTTAATTGGATTAACATGCCCACGAGAACCAAATTTCATTCTCTTTAAAACTATACCTTCATCGATATAAGCTTCTTTAACATATAAATTTTCTTTGTTTAAGCTTAAATTATTTTCAGCATTAGCTGTAGCACTAGTTAAAACTTTGCTAGTTAATCTTGCAGCTTCTTTATTAACATTTTTTAATATTTTATCTGCTTCAATAACGCTTTTGCCGCGTACTAAATCTATAACTAAACGAGCTTTACGAGGCGCTATTTTAACATTTTTAGCAATTGCTCTTGTTTCCATTTAATACACTCCTTCCTAAGATTTTTTACCATCTGTATGTCCACCAAATTTACGAGTTGGAACGAATTCACCTAATTTATGTCCTACCATATCTTCTGTTACATAGACAGGAATAAATTCTTTACCATTATGAACAGCAAATGTGTGTCCAATAAATTCAGGATAAATTGTTGAACGGCGAGACCATGTTTTAATAACTTCTTTTTTACCTGTTTCACTAACGGCTTTTACTTTTTTTAATAAATGTTCATCAATGAAAGGGCCTTTTTTTAAACTTCTAGCCATATAATCATCCTTTCTTTTATTTTGTGCTACGACGAACTATAAGTTTATCGCTAGCCTTTTTCTTATCACGAGTTTTGAAACCAAGGGTTGGTATGCCCCAAGGTGTAACTGGACATTTTCTACCAATAGGTGCGCGTCCTTCACCACCACCATGAGGGTGATCGTTAGGGTTCATAACAGAACCACGAACTGTAGGTCTGATGCCTAAATGTCTTTTACGACCGGCTTTACCTAATTTTACTAATTCATGATCACCATTACCTACTTCACCGATTGTAGCACGATTTACAGATAAAACTTTTCTTACTTCACCACTACTTAATCTAAGTAAAGCATATTTATCTTCAAATCCTAATACTTGAATGCTAGAACCAGCACAGCGAGCCATTTGACCGCCTTTACCGGGTTTTAATTCTACATTATGAATAGTTGTTCCTTCAGGAATTTTGTTAAGTGGTAGGCTGTTACCTACTTTAATATCAGCATTAATACCTGCTTCTACTTTATCCCCAACTTTTAAACCTTTAGGAGCTAAAATATATCTTTTTTCACCATCGGCATAATTAATCAAAGCAATATTAGCTGTTCTATTTGGATCATATTCAATACTTGAAACAGTTCCAATAATATCAGTTTTATCACGTTTGAAGTCAATTATTCGATATTTTCTTTTTGCTCCACCACCACGGTGTCTTATCGTAATTCTACCTTGGTTATTACGTCCACCATTTTTGGTAAGAGTTACAGTCAATGATTTTTCTGGAACCGTTTTGGTAATTTCATCATTAATAATGGTTGACATCCCTCTTGTTCCAGGTGTCATTGCTCTATATGTCTTGACTGCCATAATTTCCTCCTTTTAGATTAGTTAAGTTCGATTGAACTTCCTTCTTTTAATTTAATAATAGCTTTCTTAACTTTGTTAGTTTTTCCAGCATATTTGCCAACCTTCTTATATTTGGCTCTTACATTAATTGTATTTACTTCTTCAACTTTAACATTGAAAATAGCTTCAATAGCTTGTTTGATTTGTGTCTTGTTTGCTTTAGTATCAACGCTAAATGTGTATGTGTTAGCGTTTTGTTGTAAAGTTGATGACTTTTCTGTCAAAATAGGACTTTTAATTATATCTCTATAGTTATCCATTAAACAAGCACCTCCTCTAACTTTTGCATTGCTGTTTGTGTAATTATCATTGTATCGGCAGCAATTATGTCATAAGTGTTAACTTCATTAACAGTTGCTAATAAGATTTTTGATAAGTTACGTGTTGCTAAAATTAAGTTATCTGTTAGTTCATCAACAACGATTAAAACTTTCTTATCGATTTTTAATGTTTCTAAGATTGTTTTAGCTTCTTTTGTTTTACCACTTTCAAGATTAAAATTTTCAACAACGATTAATTTGCTTTCTAAAGCTTTATAAGCTAGTGCTGATCTTAAAGCTAAACGACGTTCTTTACGGTTCATCTTAATTGCAAAGCTTTTAGGATGTGGTCCGAAAACAACTCCGCCGCCAACCCATTGTGGTGATCTTGTACTTCCTTGTCGTGCACGGCCAGTACCTTTTTGAGCCCATGGTTTTTTACCACCGCCACGTACTTCACTACGTGTTTTAGTATCAGCTGTTCCTTGACGGTAATTATTTCTAGCTAATCTTAATGCATCATATAAAACGGCATCGTTTGGTTCAATGCCCCAAAGTTCTTCGTTTAATTTAATGTCGCTAACTTTTTCGCCTTTAAGATTTATAATATCTAATTTTTTCATATTATGCCTCCTCGCTTTCTTTAGTTTCTTCTAAAGTGCTTTGGGCTTCAACAGTTTCTGCTACTTCTGTAACAGGTTCTTCTACTTTTGTTTCTTCAATTGGTTCTACTGTTTCAACAACTGGTTTTTCTGTTTCGTAAGAAATTAATTCTTCTCTTGCATTAATTTTACCATTTGCTTTAACGGCTGATTTGATAATAACTAAGCTGTTTTTACAGCCTGGTACATTTCCACTTACTAATAAGCAGTTGTTTTCTAAATCAACGGCAACAATTTCTAAGTTTTGAACAGTTACTGTTAAACTGCCCATATGGCCTGGTAAATTTTTACCTTTGAAGACACGCATTGGTAACATTGTTCCCATTGAACCTGGTCTTCTATGATAATGTGATCCATGACCCATTGGTCCTCTACTTTGATGATGACGTTTAATAACGCCTTGGAACCCTTTACCTTTAGTGGTTCCCGTTACATCAACGACTTCTCCTTCTTCAAAAATATCTACTTTGATTTCTTGACCAAGTGAATAGTCATTAACGTTTGTGCCTCTAAATTCTCTAAAGAAGCGCTTAGGTGTAGTGTTTGCTTTATTGGTTTGACCAATAGAAGCTTTTGTCGCTAACTTTTCACGTTTTGTATCAAAGCCTAGTTGAATTGCTTCGTAACCGTCAGTTTCTTTTGTTTTAATTTGTGTTACCACATTTGGTTCAACTGAAACTACTGTTACTGGAACTAATTTACCAGTCTTTGTGAATACTTGCGTCATTCCAATTTTGCGACCTAAGATTCCTTTCATAATTTTTCCTCCTACATTTTAATTTGAATATCAACACCGCTTGGAATATCTAAGTGTGTTAACGCTTCGATAGTTTCCTTGCTTGGATTTTTGATATCAATTAGTCTTTTGTGTGTTCTTTTTTCGAATTGTTCACGAGAATCTTTGTACTTATGAACAGCTCTTAAAATAGTGATTTTTTCGATTTCAGTTGGTAATGGAATTGGTCCGCTTACTTCGCCACCAGTTCTCTTTACTGTTTCTACAATTTTAGCACAAGCTTTATCTAAACTCTTGTGTTCAAATGCTTTTAACCTAATACGAACTTTTTCTTTAGACATATAATATCCTCCCTTCGTCTATATCTGGTATAGACTTGCTCCGTGTAAATAACCCGTTTTACCCTTGTTTTGTCTTTCAACTTAACCTGGCGTATCGGCAACCTTACACATCTGTGCATGTCACACATTTAAAATTATACCATAGATATTATATGAAAAGCAAGCCTTTTTAGAACTTTCTTTAAAGTTTTTTATAAAGAAAAAATACATTATTCATGTAGTTTAATCTTTTTCATTATTTCTAAACAATTATCTAAGTCTTCAGTGTCTAAAATGTTAAACCTTAAGCTATTAATACCTAGTTTGAAATAAGCGTTATAATTGTCTAAATTACGAAATTTATAGTTATATATATGCATTAATGAATTTTTAATAATGATAGGATATTTATTTTCAAAGCGATCCATTAAATAAGTTTGATCTTGAATATTATAAAAATCATTTAAATTAAATTTACTAATCATTATTTCTTCTTTAGCATAAACGATAAGTTCTAAATTAGGCAATGCTTCATATCTTGTTTTATAATTGTCTATTAATTCTTTTATTTGGTCTATGTTTAGTTCGTAAGATAATGTTACTTTTTTGACGCCTAAGTTATGTAAGAAAGCAACACTATATGAATTAACGACGTTTAAAGAAAAATCGGTTATACAGTCATTAATTACGCTTCCTAGTTCACCAACTAATAAAGGTTCATCATATTCTTTATGTTCATTAATAACGCGTTCTAATTTTAAAACTTTTCTAGTGTCATAAATGTCTAAATCACAATAGATGTTTTTTAAGTTACATTTTTTAATTTTTTTATATTGTTCTAAATCATTTATTAAAGCACAATATTGTTCTTCTTTAATAAAATTAGGAACTTCTGTTTTATATATTTCTTTTTTATAAGGAAGTTTATATATTCTTTTTTCATTTAATAAATCAGTTGCATGTCTTTTTAAATCATTTAATTCTTTAATTGAAATAAAAATATTTTCATCTTTGTTTATTTTAAGATTTTCAAATTCATAAACGGTGTCCCCTATTTTAGATATTTGTTCTTTTATTTTTGGTTCTTCAATTGGGCAATTTAAAGATTTGGAAACTAAATTACCATTTACTATTATTTCATTTATACCATCGTTAATTGTTAGTTTTAAAGGTTTATCAAGATAAGCTTCGACTAAGCCATTTATTAAAACCCTTCTTTTTTTGACTTTTAAGATGTTATCAATTTCTTTATTTAGTAAGTAATCGGTTGTTTTTAAAACGATATTATCTTTATATACTTCATCTTTAAAAGGAATATCAATGATATCGCCTGATGTTGCATTAGTTATTTTAAGTCTATTTTTAAACATGCTAATAACGGTGCATCCTTTATCAGGATTACCAATAATTCTAATACCGTCTTGTAAATTTAAGTTATCATTTAATTTTATTTTCATAAAACCATCTTTATAATCAATAACTTTACCAATTTCAATTCCTAAATGATTAGGTCTAAAACCGTTAGCTATATTTTTATTGGTATCGTTAAATAAAAAACCTTTTGTAAAGCCTCGATTGAAAATCTTTTTTAAGTCTTTTAATTCATCGGCGGTTATATTAACTTTGCCTAGTTTTAAATAAGAATCAATAGCTTTTCTATATAAAGAAGTTACAATATAAACATAGTTAGGGCTTTTCATGCGACCTTCAATTTTAAAGCTGTTAATACCAATATCAATTAATTTACCAATATCATCTAAACTATTTAAGTCTTTTGTGCTTAATAAATAGTTTGTATCAATTATTTTTTTATTTGAAAATAAACTATATTTCTGGCGGCAACTTCCAGCACAACTACCTCTATTACCGCTACGACCTCCAATTAAACTACTCATTAAACATTGACCGGAATAACTAATGCATAGTGCTCCATGAACAAATACTTCTAATTCTAGTTGGGTATTTTTTTTAATTTCGGCAATGGTTTTATAATCGGTTTCTCGAGCGATAACGGCTCTTTTTAAGCCTAAGCTTTCGCATAATTTAATACCGTCTAAATTATGAATATGGGCTTGTGTTGAAACGTGAATTTCTAATAATGGATAAGTTTTTCTAATTAAATCAATCATGCCTATGTCTTGAACAATAACGGCATCAGCATTATTTTTGTATAAAAAATCAATATAATCCATAAAAGAAGCAACTTCATTTTCATATATTAAAGTATTAACGGTTACATATATTTTAACGCCGTAGAGATGGGCATAATTAATCGCTTTGATTAATTCATCCTTAGTAAAGTTATTAGCAAATGTTCTAGCTCCAAAGATTTCTCCACCTAAATATACAGCATCAGCGCCGCCTAAAATGGCTGCTTTTAAGCTTTCAAAATCACCTGCTGGGCATAAAAGTTCTGGTTTCATATAAACACCTCTTTTTCATTATACATGGTTTATTTTAAAAATAATATACATTTATAACATATATTTAAATAAGGTGATAATTTATGAATTTTTTACCCAATATAAAAGCTCCGACTTTTACTATTAGTGCTGTTGCTGTTGGATTACTTTTAATTGATGATTTAACACCCGCCGAACAAAACTCTGTTGGTAATTGGTTTATGATGATTGGTCAAACTTTATGTACTAATGCTAGTCAACAACAAGTTATAAATAATTTTAATAAGACTTCTAATGCTAGTAATAGTCACCTTATTAATAATAATTTAAATGATAATGATTCACAAATTATTATGATGCAAAAAGTTATTAATTCTTTACAACAAGAAATGTCTATCCTTAAAAAAAAGGGTTAAAAAAACCACTTACTATTTAGTAAATGGTATTAAAGCTATAAAACGAGCTTTTTTAACTTCTTCAGCAATATGTCTTTGATGTTTAGCACATGCCCCAGTAATTCTTCGAGGTAAAATTTTACCTTTATCAGAACTAACACATCTCTTCATCGTTTCAACATCTTTATAATCGATTGTTCGACCAGTACACATTTGGCATACTTTCTTTTTTTTACGATAAAATTCAGCCATTATTAAATCCTCCTTAATCTAAAAAGTTGTCATCAATTGCAACACTATCACCGAAATCGGCAAAAGGATCACCATTAACATTAATATCATTAGTTGGTTTTTGAAAATCATAAGGTGTTGTTGTATCACTACCTTTAGTTTGTGATTTTGAATCTAGAAAAGTTACGTTTTCAGCAACAATATCAGTAGTGTATTTTTTATTTCCTTCTTTATCAGTATAACTGCCTGTTTGAATATGGCCATCAAGTGCAACTTGACTACCTTTATTTAAATAGTTGCATAAATTTTCAGCTTGTTTACGCCATACGATAACTCCGATAAAATCGGCTTCTCTTTTACCATCTGTGCCGGTAAAATTACGATTAACTGCTACCGTAAAACGTGCATATGGAATATTTGTATTCGAATATTTTAGTTCTGGTTTAGCCGTAAGACGACCAATTAATATTACTTTATTCATATACTTTATCTCCTAATCTTCAATTCTTGTAATTAAATGACGAACAACATCAGAGCTATTTCTTGCTTGACGATCAAATTCATTAATAGCAGTATCATTTTCAGCATCAATATTTACTAAATAATAAAAACCGGTTTTGAATTTCTTAATTTCATAAGCTAATTCTCTTTGACCCATGTCTTTTTCATTAGTTATACTAGCACCATTATCTTTTAAGATTGTTGTAAATTTAGCTACTAAAGCTTTATATTCACCTTCACTTAATGTTGGTCTAGCAATAAACATAATTTCATATTTACGCATTTTTCCACCTCCTTATGGTCTTTGGCTTTACTTAAAAAGCAAGGAGTAAATCTCTTACTCACTTTTGATTATAACAAGCTTTCTTTCTTTTGTAAACACTTTTTATAAATTATATGTAATTAAATGTAACTATTCACTATTAATTAGGAAATCATCTATCCCAGTTTACAATAACTGATTCTTTATCATAATATTTTCTAATTGGATCATTCGACCATTGATAATCTTTATCACCTGTTAAATCCGAATAATATAAAGAATAAGGATGAACTGTAAAAGGATTTAAAACAACATTTTTTAATTCTTTATTTTGAAAGCTTTCAATTCTTTTTAAGCATTCCTGATTATATCGCGAAGCTTCAGAAGTTGTTAAAGAATATATAGCATTAATACTTGTATAAGGTTTTCCTTGCCAAGTCGTTAAATCTTCAATACTTGTTAATGGTAAAAACAAAAAGAAACCCGTTAAAATTAATAAATAACAACAACTTTTTTTACTTTTCATTATTTTGTCATATGAAGTATCAATAAACTTAATTTTTTTATTTTTCAACCAGCCAATAAAATAAAAGGTATTAATTATTAAAAACCAATAATAACTAAAATATATTATATTTAAAATACGATCAGCCCCAAAAGAACCCATGGCATAACAAGGCGGCGTAAAACAAGCTGCAAAAATACCGAATGAAATAATAAGAACTAATAAAGGATATTTAAAGCTTAATTTAGTATTATTAACTATTTTATAAAATCCTAAACTTAATAAAAACATAAAAAAGATAATTGTTAAATTAGTCCATTTACCAATAAAATGAAAGGCAAAATAGAAAGATTCTAAAATTGCTAAAATGGGTGAAGGGCTAGATGGATATGATAAAGCTCGAACTGCATTACCAGGAGCTGTTATACTAATAGCGAAGCATCCTAAGAAAAATAATAGTAATAATAAACATGGTAACGCTTTATTTCTTTTTTTAAAAAAGGTATAAATAGTTAAGAAAAATAATAAAATAGCTGTTATTAAAGCTGTTACATAGTTACCACCGCCAATTATAAAAGCTAAAATAAAACTTATAATTAAATAGAAACCATTTTTAATTTTATTAGAACTTTTTAAATAAAGTAATAGTAATGCATATAAAATAAGGGATAAACAATAGAAAAACAAATAATAAATGGACCCGTTCCACCAATAAAAGCCTTGTAATGGTGATACTAACAATTGAATTTCTAAAAATAAAATAGGGATGCTAACTAATAACCACATAACGGTTGAACTATGACAATACTTTTTTAATAAAACAAATGACAAAAATAAAGTTGTTATTATTAAACTAAATAAGAGAATAAATGTTCCTATCCAATATACATTTTCGCTAAATATTGCTGGTTGTAAAGAAAATAAGAAAACTGCACTATAAGTTCCTTGCCAATTAATATAAGTTTCTTTTACTTGATCAACAGCTGATGATAAAGTATTTAAAATAGAACCAGTTTCTTGGTAGGTATGATATGTTTTTGACCCGTAGTAAAAATCATCATTGGAAGGATGATTATAAAAAGATAAAATAAATAAAGGTATTAAAGTTATTATGAAAGCTATTATAACAAAAAAACATATTTTATTTTTATTTTTATTAAGCATATTTAATCACCCTTTTTATGAACAATTTTTTCAATTATATATAATGGTCGATGTTTTGTTTCCATATATGTTTTTCCAACATATTGTCCTAGTATGCCGATGGCCGTTAAATTAAGGCCACCTAATAACCAAATGGAAATAACGATTGTTGGCCAACCAGCTACGGTTAAGCCCATAAAAAACTTGACTAAAAAAATTAAAATTAAAATAAAACTAATAATTAAAGTAAGAAATCCTAATTTTGTAATTATTAAAGCCGGTTTTATTGAAGAACCTGTAATTCCATTCATTGCTAAAGCAAGCATTTTTTTTAACGGATATTTAGATGTCCCAGCAAATCTTTCTTGTCTTTCGTAATAAACAACATCTTGTTTAAATCCAAGCATTGGAACCATACCTCTTAAAAATAAATTAACCTCTTTGAATTCTGATAAAGCTTCTAAAGCTTTCTTGCTTAATAAACGATAATCAGCATGGTTGTAAACCATTTCGACATCCATTTTTTTAGCAAATTTATAGAATCCTTGTGCTGTTGTCCGCTTGAAAAAAGTGTCTTTTTTGCGGGAAGAACGAACGCCATAAACAATTTCATTACCTTCTTTATATTTTTCAACCATACTATCAATAGCATTAATATCATCTTGTAAATCAGCATCTAAAGATATAATGGCATCAGCTTTATCACGACAAGTCATCAATCCTGCCATAACGGCATTTTGATGTCCACAATTACGGGATAATTTTATACCTGAAAATAAAGAATCATTGGCATGTATTTCTTCAATCATTTCCCAAGTATTATCTTTCGAACCATCATTAATAAAAACAACATGACTTTCCTTAGAAATCTTTTTATTTTTAATTAAAGTGTTCATTTTAAGACGTAATTGGTTGGTTGTTTCTAATAAAACTTCTTCTTCATTGTAACAAGGAACGACAAGATATAAAATAGGGGTTTTCATAAATATTCCTTCTTTCTTATAAATAAAATATTTTGTAGTTTCACGATATAGTTATACTCATCAATATAACTTTCATGGAACTTCTTATCACTATTATATCAAAAAAACAGATACTTTTGTATATATACTAATTATTTTCAACTTAAAATATTATTATATATTTTATAAAACTTAACTATACAATATAATTGTACCACTAAATCGATTACTTTTAATTAAATAAGCCATAATACTAAAGGTGAAATTATGTATTATTTAATTTGTTTTTTCTTATATGCAATTTTAGGACATGGTTTAGAAATTTTTTTATTTAATAAAAGTGGAATTCTATTAAGTTATTGGACTCCTATTTATGGATTGGGTGCTGTTATTATTATTTTTATATATAATTTTATAAATAAAAAATGGTCCTTAAGTAAAGTGACCAAATTTTTTATAATTTTTTTAATCGGCTTCCTTTTACTTTCTTTTATAGAAGCACTTGGTGGGTATTTAATTGAATATATTTTTCATATTACTTTTTGGGACTATAGTGCTTATAAATTTAATATTGGTAAATATATTGCCTTAGAAATGGCTTTAATATGGGGCTTATGTTCTATTTTATTAGTTTGTTTTTTAAAGCCTTTAACGGATAAAATAATTAAATATATTCCTAATTGGGCAATAATTATTTTAATATTTATTTTTATTTGGGATATAATTTTAACTTTTATAATTAAACATTAAATCTAAAATAACAAATGTCGCCGTCTTTCATTAAATATTCTTTACCTTCTAAGCGTGTTTTGCCGGCTTCTTTTACAAGCTTTTCACTACCATATTTTTCTAAATCATAATAGCTCATTACTTCAGCTCTAATAAAACCTCTTTCAAAATCCGTATGAATAATGCCGGCACATTGTGGGGCTTTCATACCATTAATAAAAGTCCAAGCGCGAACTTCATCAGTTCCAGATGTAAAAAAAGTTGCTAAGCCAAGTAAAGAATAAGTGGCCTTAATTAATTTATTTAAACCACTTTCACTAATACCTAAGTCATCTAAAAATAAAGCTTTTTCTTCTTCGGTTAATTCACTTAATTCTTCTTCAATTTTAGCACACACTTTAATAACTTTAGCATTTTCACTTTGGGCATAACCAATTACTTGGTCAACATATATATTATCTTTTTTTAATAAATCACTTTCACTAACATTAGCCATATAAATTATTGGTTTTAAAGTTAAAAAATTAAAAGGTTTTAATATTTTTATTTCTTCTTCAGTTAATTCCATTCGTCGGATTGGAAAATCTTTAAGGAGATTTTCTTTAACTTTTTCTAGCAAAGTCACTTCTTTTAAACTATCTTTATCATGACTTTGATTAGCTTTCTTACCAACTCGATTAATTCTATTTTCAATAACTTCTATATCAGCTAAAATAAGTTCGACATTAATAATTTCAATATCTCTAATTGGATCAATATTGTTTTCAACATGGATAATATTTTTATCTTCAAAACAACGAACAACTTCAACAATGGCATCAACTTCTCGAATATGACTAAGGAATTTGTTACCTAAGCCCTCACCTTTTGAAGCTCCTTTGACTAAACCCGCAATATCTGTAAATTCAAAAGTTGTCGGAACTAAACTCTTAGGTTTATATAGATCATTTAAAAAATCTAATCTTTTATCCGGTACGATAACGACTCCTACATTGGGTTCAATCGTAGCAAAAGGATAATTAGCGGCCAAAATATTTTGTTTTGTTATTGCATTAAATAAAGTGCTTTTACCAACATTAGGTAATCCAACAATCCCAGCTGTTAAGCTCATATATCCACCTCAAATTTCTTATCTAGTATAACATTTAAAATAATCAAAGTAAATATGTTAATCTAAATTAGTTAACTGTTTTAAAGTATCACTAATATGTTTATATCTAACATCAATTATATATTTATCTAAAAACTCTTTACTATCTTCTTTAGCTTTAACTAACATTTGAAAATCTTTTTTTAAATCAGCTATTTTAAACTGCATATCCCCACTTTGTTTAATTCCAAATAAATCCCCACTACCACGTAATTTAAAATCAGCCTCACTAATTAAAAAACCATCATTAGTTTTTGTTAAAACATTTAAACGCTCGGCTTCATTATTACTTATCATAATAAAATAAGATTGAATACAACTTCGACCAACCCGACCCCTTAATTGATGAAGCGCCGATAATCCAAAACGATAACTGTCGAAAACAACCATCAAAGTAGCATTACTAACATCAACTCCTACTTCAACAACAGTCGTACTAATTAAAATTTGAAGTTCATTATTTTGAAATTTTGTCATAACTTCTTCTTTTTCAAGACCACTTAATTTACCATGCATAACCCCAATATTATATAATTTACCAAAAGCTCGTTCCATCTTTTCTTTTAATTTATTAACATTTTCTAAAACTATTTTCTCACTTTCTTCAATTAAAGGAGCTATAACATAGACTTGATGATTATTTTGTAATTCTTGATACATACTTTTTAAAACATCTTTCATATCTGCTTCCATTTTTAAAGTTGTAATAACATCTTTTCGACCCACAGGTTTTGTTTTAATATTAGAAATATCCATATCACCAAATAAAGTTATTGCATAAGTTCTTGGAATAGGAGTAGCACTCATGTATAAAATATCTGGCATTAAACCTTTATTTTTAAGTTCACTTCTTTGATTAACGCCAAACCGATGTTGTTCATCAGTTATAACTAAACCAAGATTATTATATTTAACATCTTGACTAATTAAAGCATGAGTTCCAATAACAATATCAATAGAATTATCTTTTAAACCTTTATATATTTCTCTTTTTTCTTTTGTTTTTAATTTGCCAGTTAATAAAACAATTTTCAAATCCGGCAAGGTCTTTTTAATATTTAAATAATGTTGTTTAGCTAATATTTCTGTTGGTGCCATTAAAGCACCTTGATAACCACCTAGATAATTAATATATAAACTAGCAAAAGCCACAACCGTTTTCCCACTTCCAACATCACCTTGTAATAAACGATTCATCCTTTTAGAGCTTATTAAATCTTTATATATTTCATTAATACTTTTAATTTGATCACTCGTTAAAATAAAAGGCAATTTTGTAATAAATTCATCTACTTTTATTTTAGGAACATCTCTTTTCAAACCATCTGTACCCTTTTTTTCTTTTAAATAATTCATTTTTAACATAAAAATAAATAATTCTTCATATTTTAATTTACTCATAGCTTGTTTTAAAATACTGAAATTTTTAGGATTATGAATTTCTTTTAAACTTTCTTTTTTACTTAAAAAATCATATTTTTCATTTAAATAATTAGGAATATAATCAATAATATCATCATTAAAAGTGGCTTTAATTAATCCATTTAAACCATTACTATTAATGCCTGTTGTGACATGATAAACCGGTTCAATTTTAGGAAGACTACTAATTAAACCGAGTCTAATATCACTAGCAATTATGGTATTTTTCTTTTTATCATATTTACCAAAAATACTTACTTTAGTTCCAATATTTAATTTTGATTTTAAAAAACCACGGTTAAAAATCATTATATTCATAATTGATTTGCCGGTATTTAATCGAAAATCCATTTTATCTTTATGACCTCGTAAATAACATAAGGTAGGAATACTTTCAATAATTCCGTCCATTGTTATTTTATCATCATTATTTAATAATGCTATATCACTTTTTTCAATTATATTAAATCGATAAGGGTAATAAGTCATTAAATCATAACTATCATTAATTCCTAATCGTCTTAATGTATTAATTGTCCTAGGACCAATCCCTTTTATTTGTTCTAATTCCATAAGCCACCTTCTTCTAACATTATACCAAACGAAAATTCGTTTGTCTATATTTATTTTATCTCCTACTAGTTATATATGCCATAACTAGGTCGAATTCCTGCAAGAATTGTTAAAAATGATAAATAATTAAAAAAAATAATCTTTTAAGATTACTTTTTATAAGTATGATTTTGAAAATATTTCATAATTAATTCATTAGCATTAGCTGTCAAATGAATTCCATCTTTAATATAATAGCCTTCTTTTAAATGACCTTCTTCATCTTTTAAAACTTCAGCCGAATTTAAAAAGGGAATATTTAATTCATTGCACATTTCTAAAAGATAATAATTTAAATTGTTAATTTTTTTATTTGTTAAAGCACTAGTTTCGTCGATATTTTTAGAAACGGGTGGAATACTTTGAACAATAAAAATCGTATCTTTACTTACTTCTTGCATCCCTAAAAGTAATTTTTTATAATTTTTAATGAAGAAAGCACTTTCCATATAAGCAGCACTATTACTTCCTAAAGTTAATAAAACTTTTTTGGGTTTTTTTATTGCTATATTTTCAATAAAAGTTTTGTTAGTTTCTTGATGATTAATGTATATTGAATTAGTTAATGCTGTTTCGGGATTTATGCCTTCTTTATGCCATAATTTGGTACCTGGAATTATATCATTAATAACATAATATAAAGGTACAGAATCACCCATATAAATAAATTCATCACTATAATTACTACCTAAATTTGTTGTTTCTTTTAATAAAACATCAGGAAATAAACCACTAAGTTTAAAATCTTTTATACTCATATCAAGTGGTGAATCCTTGCTCACGGTAACTTTTCTAGTCTTAGTTACTTTATTTTTACTTTTATCACTAACAGTATATTTTAATTCATAAAGACCGGCTTTTTTATAATCAACTTGTCCTTCAACTTTTACTTTATTGGTTAAATCGCCATCTATTTTATCAATAGCTTTAAACCCTGGTTCCTTATATTGACTATTTATAAAAATAGTTATATCACTACCTGTTAAAGTCAAAATTGGTGCTTCCTTATCTTTAATATTTTTCTTAGTAAATAGTTTTACTAAACAAAATATAATAAGTAAAATTATTAGGATAAAAATAACTATGTTTTTAATGTTTAATTTTGTTTTTTTCTTTCTCATATTATCACCGTTTTAATTATACCATATTATTGACATAAAACAAGATGTTTGATATAATTTATTAACAAAAGAAAAAGAGGGAAATATGAAAAAAATATTATTATTTATTATTACTTTATTATGTATAACAGGTTGTGGTTCTACAAAAATAGACCTTGAAAAAGTGAAAACTAATTTAAATAATTTAACTTATAACGATGATAAAATGTTTGCTAATACTTATATTGATAGTACATTATTAAATGATAAATATGGTTTTGATACTAAAAATATTGAGGAATTTGTTGTTTGTATGTCAAATAATGTTACTACTAGTAGTATGTATGCTATTTTCTTACCGAAAAATGAGCAAGCAAATGAAGATATTACAAACTTTATTAAAAAGTATAAAGCTGGGTGGTCAATGGGTTATTTTCCAGCTGAGGAAAAGTTGGTAACTGATATGAAAGAAACAAAAATAGGTGATTATTTAGTTTATATTGTTTCTCACGATAATGAGAAGGTTTTAGAAACTATTAAACAAAAATAAGTTTTTTATGAAAAAATAGTTTTTCTAACAAAAGACTTTATAAATTATGTAGAAAGATTAAAATTTATTTTATTTATAATTATGATACTTAAAAACGACAGAAATCTGTCGTTTTATTTTTAAAATTCACACTTAATTTTGAATCTTTTTTAGTATAATCTCCATCCTAATTTAAAGATATTATTATATTTTTAAATATTTTCTAACAGCACGCCAACTTCCAAACATACCAACAATGATACCGATTAATACTAGTACTAAGGATACAAGGTAGCTAAAAGGAAGGGGTGGTATTAACTGAATAAATGGTGATATTACTTGACCATTAAATTTTGTATATAAAGCATTATAACCAATTATAGTTAATAATACGGGTAGTACAGATCCTATTAATCCTAAAAATAATCCTTCAAATATAAAAGGTATTTTAATGTTTAAGTTAGAGGCTCCTACTAAACGCATAATTTCAATTTCTCTTTTGCGTGAAAAAATAGTTATTTTAATTGTATTAGCAATTAAGAAAGCGGTTACGATGACTAAAGCTATAACAACACCAATACTAACGGTTCTAACGGTATCAAATACGGAAACTAATTGTTTAACCATTCCTTCGCCGTATTTAACGCTGGTTATATCTTTAATTTTACTAATTTCTTTAGCAACACTTTCCATAGCTTCAACGTTGGTTACTTTAATATGGAAGGTATCCGATAAAGGGTTTGTTTCTCTAGTTGTATATTTTTCTAAAACCAGTTTATAGTCTTCACTACCAGCCATCATTTCTTTAGATATATCCATTTTATCTTTAAAAATAAAGCTTTCAATATTGTTTAAAACATTAATTTCATCTTTAATTTTTTCAATTCTTTCTAAACTGACATCTTTATTTAAAAAGGCAACAATTGTCATATCTTTTTCTACTTCCGTCGTAAAATTATTGACATTAAAGGAAAGAATAATGGCTATTGATACGACAATTAAGGTTATAACAATACAGATAATACTGGCTAAGGAAAGAGAGAAATTACGAAAAACACTTTTAAAGGAATCCCGAACATCACGTCCTAATATTCTAAGCCCCGACATGTACATACTCCCCTTCTTTGTAATCTTTTACAATTCTTCCAGCGTCTAATAAAATGACTCTTTTTTTCATTTTATTGACTATTTCTGTATCATGGGTAACCATAATAACGGTGGTTCCTAGTTTGTTAATTTCTTCTAAAACACGCATAATATCCATACTTGTTACTTCATCTAAGTTACCGGTTGGTTCATCACAAATGATAAGTTTGGGACCATTTACAATGGCTCTAGCTATAGCAACTCTTTGTTGTTCGCCACCGGATAATTGGTTGGGATAACTTTTAGCTTTATTTTTTAAACCAACTAGTTCTAAAGCTTTTAAAACTTTAAGGTGAATTTCGGAGTTTGGTAAACCAAATATTTCTAAAGCAAAGGCTACATTTTCATAAACGGTGGCTTTAGGTAATAATTTAAAGTCTTGAAAAACGACTCCGATTTTTCTTCTTATTTTATAAACTTTACGGTTTTTTAATTTGCTTACTTCAATTCCACCAATGTTGATTGAACCACTGGTTGGTTTTTCTTCGCGGTAGAACATTTTAATTAATGTTGATTTCCCACAACCGGTTGAACCAATAATAAAAACAAATTCACCTTTTTTAATGTTTAAAGTGATGTCAAAAACGGCGGTAACACCAGTTTTATAGGTTTTTTTTACATTTTTAGCTTGTATTAAATCCATTTTTACTTTCCTCCTACTATTTCATAAACATCAGAAACTAATATCATTGCATTATCATCAATTGCTAAAATGCCTTCTTTAACTGTTACATATTCTTTGGTAGGAATAATGCACATGATAAGTTTTAATTCATTACCGGTATATCCTCCTCGTGCAGGAATAATGGTTACACCATGACTTAATTTACTTAATAAAAACTTTTTAACGGTTGTTTCATGTTCGGTTATAACATAAAATGATTTAGACTGAGATATACCAATCATTACTTTGTCGATGACAACACTCATTACGGCTATAACGATAATGGAATATATGGCACTTGCAAAACCAAAGAAAAATAACCCACCTAAAATAATAAAGATGTTAGATATAACGGTACATGCTCCCATTGGTTTTTTTAGTTTGATGCTTAATATTTGATTTAAAACATCACTGCCGCCAGTTGTATAACCGACTTTATATACTAGTCCTAATCCCACTCCACTCATGACGGCTCCACACAATATCATAACGATTGGTTCGATATTGTTCAAATCTATATATGGTGTCATATAGGCTGTTGCTTCGATAAATAATGGGAATAAAAAGGAACCAACAATAGAATTTTTAGTTTTTTCTTTGCCGACTAAAATAAAGCTTAAGATTAAAATAATGATATACATAATTAATAAAATAAGTGAAGGTCTTAAGCCAAACAAGTTATTTAAAATAACGGCTATTCCGCTAAAGCCTGTGACAATATTATTTGGTAATAAAAATAAGTTAAAGGCTAAAGCACTTAGTAAAGAACCGGCTAAGAAAAGGGCTGCTTTCATTAATTTAGAACTATATATTTTCATTTATTTCACCGTCCTTTTTAAATTAGCTGTAATAAACATATCAATATCGCCGTCTAGAACTTTTGAAACATTACTTGTTTCAACGTTCGTTCGATGATCTTTAACCATACTATAAGGATGCATAACATAGCTTCTTATTTGAGAGCCAAAATTAATATCACTTGGTTGACCTTTTAAATTTTTTAAGGCTTGTTCTTTTTTTTCTATTTCTAATTGATATAATTTGTTTTTTAAAATTTCTAAAGCTTTTTCTTTATTTTGAATTTGACTTCTTTCATTTTGACATGTAACAACGGTTTTAGTTGGTAAATGGGTTATTCTAACAGCACTATCAGTGGTATTGACACTTTGACCACCGGCACCAGTACTCCTATAAACATCTATTTTTAAATCATTAGGTTTAATATCAACTTCAATTTCACTATTAGCAATATAAGGGGTGACGTCAACAGAAGCAAATGATGTGTGCCTTCTTGCATTAGTATCAAAAGGGCTTATTCTTACTAAGCGATGAACGCCTTTTTCATTTTTTAAATATCCAAAAACATTCATGCCATATATAATCATGGTAACACTTTTAATGCCTGCTTCTTCACCTTTTTGTTCTTCAATAATTTCATATTTATAATTTTTATTATTGCACCATTTTGTGTACATCCGGTATAACATATTGGCCCAATCACAGCTTTCAGTTCCCCCCGCACCGGGGTGTATTTCTAAAACGGCATTATATTTATCATAATTACCATTTAATAAAACGGCTATTTCTAATTCTTCTAAACTTTTATCAATTAAAACTATATCATTTTCTAATAAAGTTTTTATTTCATCATCTAGATAATTAATTAAATCCAAATTACTAGTTATTTTATTATTTAATTCGATAAAATTTTTAATGGTCTTTTTTAAACTATTTACTTCTTCAATAATGTGATTAGCAAAAGAGCTATCATTCCAAAAATTAGATTCATTCATTATGATTTCTAATTGTTTAATTTTTTCTTCTTTTTTAGCGACTTCAAAGTAACACCAATAATTCAGTTATTTTTTTTTGATAATTCTTATATATATTTAATAAGTCACTATCTTCCATACCTATCACCTTGTATTAATTTTAACATTTTTTTTAGATAAAGTAAACGTGAAAGCTTGAAAACTTTTATTTTTAAAAAAAATAGAGTTTATCTATTTTTTACCTAACTGATATGATATAACCATACCTATTCCTAAAACAAAACAACCTATTACAATATTTAAAATGTCAGCTGATATTGTTATTGTACTAAAAGTTGAAATAGGAATTGCAATAATTGATGCAAAAATAAAGCCTAAAACCCCATAATAGGTTTTTACTTCATACTTTTTAAATAAGTATTCAATTAATTTAGAAACAAGAACAATACCTAAAATAACGCCAAGTCCAAAAACGGTAGCTACTAATAAATTAGTTGTTAGATTTTCAAAATGAATGATGCTTTTAATTAAAGCTAAAATAGGGTAATAATAACCTAATAACATTAAAACTAAAGAACCGCTAATACCTGGGACAACCATTGTTGCTGCTGCGACAACACCAACAACAAATAAAGTTATATAGCCGGTTAGGTTTAAAGATGTTAGGTTTACGGCAAGACTGTGACCAAATATTTTATCGGCTAAAGCAACAAAAATAACTAATGAAAAAGTAAATAAAGCTATTAATAAGCTGGTTACTTTATTAGTCTTTTTTCCTTTAACTTTATTGTATAATAGTGGGATTCCTCCTATTACTAATCCGACAAAAAACATGGTGGTTGGAATTGGAAAATGTGTAAATGAGTAATCAATAACGCCACTCATTGTAATAATAGCTAGGCCTAGGCCAATAAAAAGTGGAATTAAGAATCTTATGTTTTCTTTAAAGTTAGAAAAGAAATGGCTAATTGAACTAATAAATTGCTCATATATTCCTAAAATAATAGCTAAGGTCCCCCCGCTAACTCCAGGTATAACATTAGCAATACCCATAATAAAACCTTTAACAATTAATAATAATTTTTTCATAAAAAACTCCTTACATTTATATTATAACACGGTAATTATTTTTTTAATTCAAAAGATGATAAATGTGCTATAATTTAATTATAGAAAGAAGGCGTATGTTTGTGAAAAAATACAAATGTCCTATATGTGGATATATATATGATGAAGAAAAAGGAATTCCTGAAAAAGGTATTGCTCCAGGAACAAAATGGAGTGATTTACCTAATGATTGGAAATGTCCTATTTGTGGAGTTCCTAAAGATACTTTTGAGGAAATAAAAGAAACGGTTAAGGAAGTTGTAATTCCTACTGAAAATGATGAAGAATTAAGAGAGATTTCTTACGGTGAATTAGGGGCTATATGTTCTAATTTAGCTAAAGGTTGTGAAAAACAATATTTAGATGAAGAAAGTAATTTATTTAATGATTTAGCAAATTATTTTGATAGTAAAAGAAACTTAAATGAAAATAAAAACTATGATGATTTGTTGGAAAAAGTAAATATTAATTTAGAAAAAGATTATTCTCGTCTTAAAGAATTATGCCTAGAAAATAATGATCGGGCAACCTTACGGGCTATTACTTGGGGTGAGAAAACTACAATTATGTTAAAGTCTTTAATGGAACGATTTCAAAAAGAAGGGTCATCTTTTTTAGAAAATACTAATGTTTATGTATGTGATATATGTGGTTTTATTTATATAGGAGATGATGTTCCTTCTGTTTGTCCTATATGTAAAGTACCAAGTTTAAAAATATTACAAGTGAAAGGAGCATAAGTATGTACGCGGTTAGAAATATTAAATTATGTACTAAAGATTGTTTATGTCTATTTGTTTGTCCTAACGGAGCGGCTGATACTGAAAATGGTGTTATTGATAAGGACAAATGTATTGGTTGTGGGAAATGTGTGCAGGCTTGTCCTTCACATGCAATAACAATGGTTCCTAAAATATATCCTAAGGAACTAGAAAAAAGTGAAAAAATAACCACCTTAATGCGTTCATTAGCTAAAAGCAAAATTGAACAAGAAGCTATAGCTTTAAATGTTTTAAAAAATGAAGATAATAACAATTTAAAAATCTTAGCAAAAGCTATTGCTAAATCAAATCATATTATGGCTGAAGATATTTATCGTGAAGCAGGTTTTATGATTCCACAAAGTGAAAATGTTAACGCTTTTTTAAAGGATTTATTAACTAATGCTTCGGCTGATTTTCCAAAAGAAAAAGTAGAAGCTTTGTTGAAATTAATTAATAAAGAAAAGACTAAGAATTAAAGTTTAGTCTTTTTTTTATTAAATAATAATCATTGCAAACCATTTCGATAACTTTGTTTAGAACTGCATCTTTCATTATGACACCCCTTACCATAATGATTTTATAGGCCAAAAATAATAAGGCACTTTATATATTTATTGTCATGAATTCTGCTTTAGTCAATGATATTAATTCAATTTTATTTTTACTTTTATAGTTGTTGTATCTTTGTGTAATATTTGCTAATTCTCCGACAGCCAATTTTTGTCCACTTTTATACAAATAATCATTTAGCCCTTGAAAATTGTCCACAATATAGTTATCGTTAATTTTTGCAAAAGATAATCTTGGTAAAGGCGGATTGTATTTCCTAATTAAAACATTAAATGGATATGTGAAACAATTTGGTTTTCCAGCAACTTTAGATATATTTATCAATAACAAAGTATTGTCTTGCATGCATTTGTCAATGACGAGCATTAATCTTTTTTTTCTTTTTGTATTTTTACATCCACTGGCAAAATATGGTGGAATAAAATACAACAACATACCAATATCGACCATAAATCAGTAATCCATATCTTCTACATTTTTGTATTCATCAGAATTCATGATTTCATAAGCATCTAGAACATCCTTAATCACATATAACTCTTTTTTTAATTCTTCATTAGGAACCTTTGCCTTATCTTTATTTTTAAAATTATTTTTATCAGTTGATGATTCAAAATATTTTGTCCAAAAATCAAATTGATGAGACATTTTTGACAATGCATCAGCATTTTCATTTCCATATATATTTTTTGTTAATTCTAATACTTCTTTTTCTTTTTGAGTTAAATCTTTTGCGTGGTATTCTAATAATTCATTAAGATTATTTTTATATTTAAGCCTTATATCTTCTAATACCATACCATTTTCAAACGCACAAAAAGTATCATCAAATAATAATTCATCATTCTTTGCCAAACTGATTAATTGAGCAAAAAATAATAATTTTTGAAGTTTCATATTTCCTTTAAAAGTATCTCTAGGTGTATCAAGGTTATTATCTAAAAACCATTTTGAAAAATCAAAAACATTTGCTTTATTCATAATTACACCTCCTATTATTCAACTTAATTATATCAAATAATGAAAATTTATACAATAAAAATTGAATTGGCCTTATATATTGTATGATTAATTTATGATAATGTCTTAAGTATTAACTTTTGAAAATGTCTCAAGTT